>JAYPKL010000001.1:0-697 GCA_038128845.1 Candidatus Woesearchaeota archaeon
TTTGGATCGGGATTTGGATCGGGATTTGGATCGGGATTTGGATCGGGATTTGGATCGGGATTTGGATTTTCAACAATGTTTAACATTATTCTTTGTTCTTGAATTATAGTGGTTCCATCCATTAATTCTACCACAATTTCATTTTCTCCGGGAGGAACATTATTTGTAGCAAAAACATCTATGTCAAATATTCTAGAACTATCTACTACTAAAAGATCTCTAGGTATTGTTGAACCTGCAAATTTTAGTAAAATAAACTTATTATGTTTGAAGTGTAAAATATATTGTTTTGAACCAGGTTGCATTTGTATATTGACTTTTATAGGAGTTAGCATTTCTCGATATAGAGTTACATAATTTGGAGCAACTATAATTGTTTGATTTAAATCCGGATCTTGTTGGGGATTTTGACCTAACATTAATAATAACTGCATTACTAATTGTATAACAACGGGATTATTTGGATTTTGATTTATTATATTTATAAGTTGTAATGCAGTTCTTTCATTATTATTTATATTTAATTGATTTATTACATTTTGTTGTTGTAATATATTTATTAAAGTTTGAATATTTGCATTATTATTATATATTGGTAAAATAATTCCTAGAGCTCCTGCTAATTGTGCTGCAAGAACAGAAACATCAATATTATTATTAACAATTACTGGGCCTCCGCCTACAGGAAGAGGTCCTC
>JAYPKL010000001.1:797-6700 GCA_038128845.1 Candidatus Woesearchaeota archaeon
CTGGTCCTGGTCCTGGTCCTGGTCCTGGTCCTGGTCCTGGTCCTGGTCCTGGTCCTGGTCCCTGGTTTCCGCCTTGGTTTCTGCCTTGGTTTCTGCCTTGTTTTTCAGGAAACAAAGTTTTCCAGGCCCTAAAACTAGAATAAATTAATAATATGAATCCAAATAAGGTTAACCAAGGGGATATTGCATATGATAAATCCCAAACTACGTTACTTTGTATAACAGTATTATATGTAAAATCTTCATAAAATCTGCTCAAAGAAATTCCAAAAGTCATTAGAGCAAGAGATGCAACCATAGAAGTTACCCATGAAGCTCCACTATTTTGAAATCCTTTGTAAACATTCCATACAAGTAAAGATAAAATTCCAACAACTATAAATATCATCCAAGGTGCCAAGAAAGAGATTACATTAAATTGAGAATAATAAACTGTAAAAGCCGCAGCAAATCCTAGTGCAGCAGCAAATACATTATTATACTTTGATAGATCTCCATTATTATCTCCGCCGATTTTAACAGCATTTAATGCAATAAGAGCTGCTCCATATACTAAAAAAAACGATATCATCCAGTTAGCTATATCTGGAGTTATAAAATTGAGCGCGCTATTAAATGCATCATTAACTTCATTAGCATAAATTGATGGAATTAAAAAAACCAACGGGATTAATCTTTTCATAAAATATATACGCTTGTTTATTTAAATAAATTTAGTTAATTTTCAACAATCTTGAACTTTTTGCTAGTGTTTTAGATAACATTTTAGATGCTACAGATAATTTATCTAAATTTTTAGACATTATATTTGAATTTGTTCTTGATTTTAGTTTAGTTTTTCTTACCATATTATGCTCCTCTCCTTGTCAAAGGTGTACTTGAAGACCGATTAATTCTTTCCCATGAACCATACATATTACTTGTTTGATCGTCATTTCTTTGGTAACCATTATTATGTATATCGTGAGTTCCTTGCATAGTCTTTTCATCAATATCAATTATTTTTTGATCGATGTTTTGTATTATTTGTGATGTTTGGGTAATAACATCGACTTTAGAAAGTAAAATTTGGCAATTTGAGACAAGAGAAGTGCTGAAATTTCTTATTGATTCTGCACCTTTCATTATCGGAGAAGAATTTTTTAAAATATCTTCATTTAAACTGCTGAGAGTTTGAATTTCCTCAGATATTGATTTCAAAACCTGATTCAAATGAAATGATTCGTTATGTAATGCGTCTCCTCCAATTGATTTACCATTAATATTAACTTTTATGCTATGAAAGTTTGTTCCTAACTGCTTTTCTAATTTTCTTGCATGTATATTGTGTAAATTGAATGATTGAATGATTGCTTTATGTTCTTGTACCATAAGCTCTCTTTGACTATTATCTAATGACGTTTTATCTCCCCATTTTGATTCAAAACTATTTAATATTTGAACCAGACTTATTATATCTGCTGCATCAGTGTCTGCTAATTTTAATAATGCACTTAATCTTCTCATTGATTTGCCCAATGAGTTAGAAGTATTTGTAAAATCGGTTAACATTGCTAAGTTATTTTCAATACTTGCTTGTTCGGCATCAAAATTTTTTGTTACTGAATTTAAGATATTATTTAATTCCTTTACCTTAGTCATAAGTTGACTTAAATCTGCTCTTTTATTTTGATTTAATAAAGAAGCTTGCTTTTGAAGATCGTTATTTAAATTTTGTAAACTAGAAACTTGTGCTTGCAGCTGATTAATTTTTTGATTTTTTCTTCCAAAGATTGGCATAATTATATTTTATTTTTATATTATATAAAGTTATCTTGATTTCATGCTTGATTTTTTATTATTAATCTTCTCCCATGTACCATACATATTACTTTTTTCATCGTCATTTCTTTGGTAACCGGAATTATGCAAATTATGAACTCCTTGAATTAGGTTTTGATCAATTGTTATAATTTTATTATCGATCATATTTATCATATTTGAACTTGAATCTAAATTTGACTTTAGAGATAGTAGTTTATTATTTTGAGACAACATTAAATCTCTTGTATTTCTTATAATTTCATTTACCTTAATTGTTGTATTATAATTTTTTAATAAATCTTCATTTAAACTTTCAAATACTCTTATCTGTTCAGATAATATTGTTAAGATATCAAATAAATCTTTTTTCTCAGACAAAAGGTCATTTAAATCAATTGTAATTTCACTATTGCTTTTTTCACTGTGTATGGTATTAACTAATAATTTTGTTGTATCTTTAATAAAGTCTAAATGGAAATATTTATTTACAAAAGAATTGGATAATTTTGATTTAATTTGATCATGATTAGAAGATTTTTTGTGACTATTATGTGAGTTATATTCCAATATAATCGCTTTATGCTCTTGAACCATGAGAGCTTTTTGCTCATCATTTAATCGTATTTTATCTCCCCATTTTGATTCAAAATCTATTATTTTTTCTAGTAATTTAATAAAATCTTCTGAATCTGTACGAGCCAATGAGCATAAATAGTGACATATCCTTGATTGACGGCTAATTCTATTTATAGATTTAGTAATATTTTCAAATAAATTCTGGTCTTTAATATACAATTCAAATTCTTTTTCAAATTCTTCATTTAAACTTTGAATTCCTCCAGAAATCAGTTTTAATTCACTTATTATATTTCCGTGATGTACTTTGTATATTCCTTTTGATAGTTCAATATTTTCTATTTCTTCATTTTTTACAGATTCTGGTTCGGCGGATTCTGGTTCAGTCGATTCTGATTCAATAGATTCTGATTCAATAGATTCTGATTCAATAGATTCTGATTTGGAGTTTTCTACTTCTGGAATTGATTTGGATAGAATTGATGGACTTGGAGTTGATGGACTTGGAGTTGATGGACTAGGAGTTGATGGACTAGGAGTTGATGTATTTTTACTAAAAAAGGCAATAATAATCATTATTATTCCAACTAAAAACAATATACTTGAAATTAAATTTATATATGAATTTAAAAAAATAACCGTTTCTGAAAAAGATAATAAAATATATGAGAATATTATCAATATTATTCCATTTGTAATCTTTGTTTTCTTAGATATAGTTGAATAATTGGAATAAACTCGTTTAATCATCAATGCAAGATAACCAGTAACTAAGTAAATTATGAAAGGAGATATAGCTGCAATAAATGGAAAATTAGTAAAATATATCAAATAAGTTCCAGCAGCACTTAATGTCACTGCAATTATATTCGACGCAGAATTATCTTTAATAGAGATTTCAATAGCATATTTAAATATTGCATAAATTATGAATGCAGAAATTATTAAATTTAAATATTCTTTTGGAACTAATTCAAAACTATCTTTGATATTATCAAAAATTGTTTGAGAATAGGCAACAGGAATTAAAAATAAAGTAAATAATAATTTAATGATTTTCATTTAAACCTCCAATAATGTAACTTATATTTTCCAATAGGTCGTACAATAATTTTTTTTGATCCAACTAAATTTGATAATGCAATGCTCATAGTGATACGAGAAACTTTACAAAAATCAGATAATTCTTGAATTGTTAATCCTCTAGTATCTTCTTGTAAAATTTTACAGACTTTTTTTATAGTCTGATTTAGTTTGGCCATAAAAATTTTATCGTTGTTTATTTATATATATTATTAATTATTATTAATGTATATTTTTAGGCATAAAAAAATTAAAACTTCAATAATTTATACATCTTCTTTATTTTATTTTTAAAACGTTTTACATCTGTTTTAAGTTGTTTTTTTAATTTATATTCATTTTTCTTAACATTTCTATATTCTGATTTAAATTGATTATAAGATTTCCTGTCTTTATCTTGAATGGATTTTTTTGCCTTTCTTTGTAACTCGACTTTTTTATTATCTAACTTTATTGTTTTTTCTAGAGAATCTTTTAAATTTTCAACATCATCGTGCATTCTTCGATCTGCTCTAATAAATTTATATACTCGATCTAAAAAAGTATTCAGCTTTTTCATAAATTATTATTCAATACTTCTTTAATAATTCTTCTTCAATAAAGCTTAATTTTCCTGGCAAAACAATACAAAAAGGTGCATTTCCAAAATTAAAATCTTTTATTTCATTATATGAAGAATATTTAATTATTGAATCTCTCATACCGATTCTCGCACATAGTAAAAATTTTGTATCTTCATTAATAAAGTAATTTCTTTTTTTTGAAATTGAAATAATTTGTTCTAACGCTTCTTTAATTGATAAAAAATTATTATTTATTGGATCTAGATCTAATAACATAAGAGTATGTGCATCTATAGATTGATTTTGTTCAATATAATCAAAAAAAGATTCTGGCTTATAATTTTCAGACCAAAAAGTTACCGAAAGCGTTTTTCCAAACTTATATAGTTCCAGTCCTGTTTCAGCAATTGAAGTAAAAATTGAAGGTGCGTGAATTATTTCTGTTTTATCTGAAATTATATCTTTATGAGTTGTTGCAGATAATGGATCTCCATATATTAATAAAGCCGAATTTTTAGTAAAAGGTTTTTTTTCTTCAACATCAGATCGATTAAGAATGTTAATTTTTTTACCAATCAATTTTTCTAATTCTTCAATTTTAAAATTAGAAAGAGAAGTATAGCTTTCTAAAAAAACTAAATCTGATTCTTTACAAGCTTCGATACCTTTTAAGGAAATGTCTTTTAACTCATGTCCCAATCCGATTAAATATTTCATAAAATAAGCCTTCCAATGTAGTTTTAAAATATTACTAATTTACTTATTATGGTCTTGGCTATTAAAGTTGATAAAAAAAATGCACAAAAAGTAAAAAAAGACTTGCTTGAAAAAAATATAATTAATCTTGATTATAAGATGAATTCTGAAAAAGATTTTGTTTATTTTCCGGTTTTAACAGAATATAAAAATTATGAAATTTTAAATAAAAAATTTGAAAAAAATAAAACTAAGCCAATTAAATTAAGTGAAATTTTTCAAAAAATATTGCCTAAATCTAAAATTGATTTGTCAAAGAGAAGTTATGACTTAATAGGTGATATTGCAATAGTTGAATTTGAAGACGGCATTGAAAAATATGAGAAAAGAATCGCTGAAGAATTATTAAAGTCTAATAAAAAAATAAAGGTTGTTGCTAAAAAACCAAAAAAAATTACAGGAAAATATAGAATAAGAAAAATTGAAGTTTTAGCAGGAGAAAAAAGAACAATAACCGAATACAGGGAAGCAGGTTGCAGATTTATTTTTGATTTAAATAAGACTTATTTTTCTCAAAGACTAGGTAAAGAAAGATTAAGAATTGCAAATCTGGTAAAACCGAATGAAAAAATTCTTGTTATGTTCTCCGGTATATCTCCTTTTGGTATAGTTATTGGAAAAATGCATCCTTTTACAAAAATTTGGAATATAGAATTAAATAAATACGCTGCCAAAACTGCTGAAAAATGTATTAAATTAAATCATTTAGAAAATCATGTATTTTCTATACAAGGCGATGTCAAAAAAGACTTACCTAACGAAAAATTTGATAGAATAATTATGGTATTACCGCATGAAAATCATAATTATCTGAAAGAAGCTATATCTGTTGCAAAAAAGGGAACATATATTCATATGTATAGTATTCAAAATGAAGAAAAAATAAATAATTTTTCTAAAGAACTGGAAAAAAAATATAAAATTGAACTAAAAAATATTGAAAAGGCCGGTGATTATGGACCAAAGATTTGGAGATATTGTTTAGAATTTGTAGTTTAATCAATTATATAATTATTTTTTACTTTAACACTATGTTTATTTTCTGCTGATTTGCTATTTTGAACTGGTTGAGGTTGTTGAGGTTGAACTGGTTGAGTTTGTTGAGTTTGTTGAGTTTGTTGA
>JAYPKL010000001.1:6800-110573 GCA_038128845.1 Candidatus Woesearchaeota archaeon
TTGAGGTTGAACTGGTTGAGTTTGTTGAGTTTGTTGAGTTTGTTGAACTGGTTGAACTGGTTGAACCGGTTGAACCGGTTGAACCGGTTGAACTGGTTGAGTTTGTTGAGGTTGAACTGGTTGAGTTTGTGTATTATCCAAATTATATTCTGAAATTACAGAACTTTGATCTAAATTTAATTTTTTCTTTCTATAATAATAGTAAATTCCTGAAGATACAATAACAAATATTACCAAAATTATCCAAATATAATTACTATTTTCTTGAGATTCTGGGATATATGAAATTGTATTTGTTGTATTAGTTGTTTCTCTAGAATATCTACCTGAAGAACCTGAACTGACTGATGAGTCCGTTGTACTTGTTGATCCAGAAGAACCTCCGCCTCCAGAAGAACCTCCGCCTCCAGAAGAACCTCCGCCTCCAGAAGAACCTCCGCCAGAATCGTCTTCATTTAAGATAGGACAATCCGGATTAATACAAATTTGAGTTACTAAACTTTCTCCGCAAAATCCATTTACATTGAAAAAAGAACCAGTCGATATAGTTTGAGGCAAAACAAATTGAGCTTGATATATATTTGAAGACGGTGATCCTTGATCGGCCCAAATATTTGGTATATTTGCTGTTGCAAAACTTTCTTGACAATCTGAAATTGTAACTAACATGGTATCTCCGGCATCATATATAGTTTTATCAGTAGATATCTCCGCAGCAAAACTAACTCCAAAAAGTGTCAGTAATAATAAAGAAAAATAAATAATTTTACTATTGGAATTCATATTTACTAAATTCTCCTATAAGCGGTTTACCTGAAAAGTCTTCCCAGATTAATACTTCACATATTGTGTCTGCCGGTATTGCTCCAGCACGATTAATTGAAAATTCATATATTCTTGAATTAGTTGAACTAGATGGATTTATGATTATTGGTTGGTAAGAATAGTGTAAAATTTCGTTGTCATTTTTTAACTGCATTATTGCTATTCCTTCTCCATAATCTTTGGTACCCGTATATTCTAAAGAAATCTCACATAAACCTCCTACTCTGGCATAATTTTCTGAAGTCCAAATAAATTCTCCAGTAGTTTCTGGAGGAGTTGGATCATAATCACCTGGAGGTAATGGTAATGTAGTCGGAACTTCGCTTATTGTACAAAGAGAATCAAAGGAAGGTACATTATCAACTAATGAATTCGGATATTGGAATATATAATCACTAAATTCATCTATATTCCCTCTTTCTCTACCTTCTCCAATTATTAATCCGGAAACATGATCGCCGCTCTGGGTAGACTCTATGCCCATTAAATCAAAAACATGATCGCCTTGAGGACTTGATAGGCTTCTATATAAAATGTCTTCCTCTAACCATATTACTTCATCATTAAAACGTATTTTGGCATATCCTCTATCTGCTGCAACATTTACTAATTCGATATCAATTCCGTCAAGATCATAACTATCTCCTGTATAAAGTCCTTTTTCTACTAGACTGCCGCTTGGACCGATAAAAGTTAACTCTGCAAATCTATCTTGAACATTGTCTGAATAAAATGTTCGGTTTATACGAATAATTAAGTCTCCGAAATCTGTTGTAATAGTATCTTCAGTCTCTATTGTATATTCAGTACCATCAATTTTCAATAAAATTTCTTGTGGAATAACACCTTCTGTTGTACCGTAAGTACCTAAAACTTCTATAGTATCGGTGTGTAAATTATCGCTAGGATGATTTATTGCATATGGTGTTCCAGTAACTAGACGTTGGGTAGAGTATCTAAAAATATCATCACGACTATCATCAAAAGAACAGTATTTTACATCAATATTTTCCATCGGAGGATTTGGATCAGGAACTACCTTATTTATTATTCGAACCGTACAAAAGTCAAGAGTAGAGGAAGCTCCATTTAAATCTATATCTTCAAATTCAAAACTTAATGTAACTTTTCTATCTGCTAAGTTATCTGCGGGCTGAACATTATTTAGAGTAACTTTGAGATCTGTCCCGTATTGCCTCATTGGTCCAAAAGTTGAAGGTAACTTAATAGTTTCAGGTTCACCCAAACTAATTACTTCTTGATCTCCAAATACTGCTATTATAGCGGCGTCTGAACCAACATTAATTACCTCTAAATCAAGTTCATAAATGATATTATTAGAGGACGGTATACTAATTATATATTGACCAGTTGAAAATTCATATCTATCATCAAAATCAAATGCTGGTCCTTCAAACATACACATATCATAAACAGTTGGATCTTCTGGTTCTTCATTAATTGGTACTTCATTATTATCTAACCAATTTGGTATTCCGTTATTGTCTGCATCATCACAAGGTATTGTATAATCTAGAGGATCTTGATTGTTTTGTATTTCCCATCCGTCTGTTAAGTAATCACCATCGGTGTCTGGATTATTTGGATCTGTTTCATGTTTGCTTACTTCATCCCCGTCAGTTAATCCGTCGTCATCTGAATCGGGATCATAAGGATCTGTTTCATGTATGTTTACTTCATCCTCGTCAGTTAATCCGTCTTCATCGGTATCTATAGGCGGACTTGGAGTAAAATCATCAATATTTATCGGATCGCTTATTTGAGCACTATATCCACTATACTCTACTATATTTTCAGGATACCAAGGGGGACCCTCCCGCGTCCATAAATTACCGTTGAGTGTGGAGATTGTCCAACCGTTATTATAATTGTGATTTGAATATAAAAAACCCGCAATTTTGATAAAATCTTCATCTCCTTCCCTTATGTAAATAATATTTGCAAAAAGATTATTGTCCATATCAATTAAATCCCATTCAGGAGAAATAGTATCTGTATTTGTAAAATCAAAACTAAGCTCGCTTATTTTTATTGCAGGTGATCCGTCTGAAAGAATTCTATTTTGTCTAAACTCTGTTAAATCTCTGTGTCCATACCACAATTCTGCTTTAAGATTATAATCAATGAATTTGGTTATTGTAATATAATATCTATCCTCTTCATTACACCTTTTAGATGTACCTTGATCTAGTTCACTAACAGTTGCTTTACTTGGAGTACAATAAGATAAAGGTAAAAAAGAAATTGGATGTGTACGAGGAATAGAATTAATATAAGAAGGATCTACCGGAGAATTCGTTATTGCAGGATTAGATGTTGAATCAAAGGGATATGCTTTATAAAAACTGTTTTCATATAGTTCTCCTGTTAGGTCGCTAATAACCCATTCTTTTGGATCACTATTTATAGAACTCAATGGACTCATGAAAAGT
Organism: Candidatus Woesearchaeota archaeon; assembly: GCA_038128845.1. GTDB lineage: Archaea > Nanobdellota > Nanobdellia > UBA10117 > ARS21 > ARS21. The sequence goes on from JAYPKL010000001.1 coordinate 10,079, forward strand.
AAATCTCCAAATTCAACATAATTACTGGGTATTGTAACTGCGCTTCCAGTAATTTGTAAAGGTGAATTTTGATCATTATTAATATTTTCCGCTAGATTTTGATTAAAAGTAGTAAACTCAGGGAGTTTATTTGCATCAAGTGCAGGACATTCGACTATATCTGGAACACCATCGCCATCATAGTCGGAGGTACTTGTAATAGTAACACCACTAATTGTACCAATAAATTGACCTGTGTTAGAAAAAGTGAAAAACATAATGATAGATAAAATAACAATGGATAGAATAAGAGGAACTTTATTATTCATAATTATATTTTTACTAATTTTATTTAAACTTTTACTAATTTTTGAATAGTTTTATAAATAAAAGTATAAAAATAATCTAATTGGGGGCATAGCATAATCTGGTAGTGTAGCCGGCTCCAGACCGGCTGGTCGGGGTTCAAATCCCTGTGTCCCCATTACACTTTTATATTTTAGTTTAATAATTTTAGATGGGAAAAGTTGATCCTTATGAAGTATCTGGAGATATTGATTATGAAAAATTAATAAAACAATTTGGTGTATCTAAAATAACTCCTGCTCTTTTGAAAAAATTAGGTACTGATAATTTAATGATAAGAAGAGGTGGTATTTATGCTCATAGAGATTTAAATAAAATATTAAGCGGAGATTTTGCAATAGTTTCAGGAAGAGGTCCAAGTTCAAAGATGCACTTGGGGCATCTTGCAATGTATAAAATAGTTAGTGATATTCAAAAGCAAACTGGATGTTTTGTATTTATTCCTTTTTCGGATGATGAAAAATTATTGGTAAAGGGTGAAGATTATGATTCCGTGAGAAAAGCATCTTTAGAAAATGCTAAAGATATTCTTGCATTAGGTTTTGACCCTAAAAAAACAAAGATAGTTTTTGATTTAGCTCATATGAATCAAGATATATATAATCTTGCTATTCGTGCAAGTTCAAAGATAAATATCTCCACAGTAAAAGCCGTAATGGGATTTAAAGATAGTAAAAATATTGGAAGCTTTTTTTATCCCGCTATGCAAGCAGCTCACATATTATACCCTACTTTCAAATACGGTGTTCCTTCTTTAGTTTTAATTGGTGTTGATCAAGATCCATTTGTAAGAATGACTAGAGATATTGCAGGTAAATTAAATCTAAAAAAACCGGGAGATTTAATTAGTAAATTCTTACCAGGACTTAGTGGTTCTGGTAAAATGTCATCATCTGATGAACGTTCGGCAATATATACAACAGATTCTCCAAAGGATGTTGAATCTAAATTTAAGAGGGCATTTTCTGGAGGAAGAGAAACCTTAGAAGAACACAGAAAATATGGAGGAAACCCCGATATTGATGCGAGTTATCTTTATTTAAAATACCTTTTTGAAGATGATGAAAAAAAATTGAAACAAATTTATAATGATTATAAATCAGGTAAAATGTTAACAGGGGAATTAAAAAAATATGCAATTTCTAAAGCAAATAAATTTTTAGAAAATCATCAATCTGCTCGTAAAAAAATTAAAATTGAGGATTATTTGATATGATTAATTTTTACCTTTTTATTGTTCTTGCAATACTTTGGTTTCTAGATGAAATTTTAACAATAATTGATGTTAAAAAATTTGGAATAAATAGAGAAGCAAATCCTATTGCAAAATATTTTTTAGAACATGGTAAATTTGCGTTTACATTGTTTAAAATTATAACTTTGACTTTATTTTATCTAATGTTTAACTTTGTTGAAAGATATGATGAAGGTTTGGGATCAATCATATTAATCATTCCAATAATAGCATATTTTATTGTTGATTTAAGAAATTTTGAAATAATGATTGGAAAACTTAAATAAAAACATCTAAACCAGATTGTTTATTTTTTTCTTGAGCTTTCTTTAAATTGTCTAAACTTTTATTTACTCTATCAATTGAAAATTTATTTTGATTAACTAAAATTTCTATTACTTTTTCTCTATTAACTTCAGATTCTTTAATATTGTAATCAGATACTGGTACCGGATTTTTGAAAATATTTCTAACTTCGTTATGCCGAGGAATTTGTTCAGTATATTCTTCAAACCTATCTTCTCTTATAATTTTTAATGCAGTTTTTGGTCCAATTCCTTTTATTCCTGAATTAAAATCAGTTCCGATTAATATTGCAGCATTAATTAATTGATCTCGTGTAATTTCATTATCAATTAAAGTTTCATTTAAGTTAATTAGTTCTGGTTTAACAATAGTGGTTGTTTTTGTACCTGCAACTTTTTTTCTTTGAGAAATAGTTAAATTTCTTATAACAAGAGGAGAACCATACAATAACGAATCATAATCTTGTGAAGCAACTGCAAAAACACTTCCTTTTTGAGCCAAAATAGCTGCTTGTGCTTCTCCGTCTGAAATTGCTTGAATTACTGGTATTCCTAATGCTTTTAGTAATGATTTTGCCTCAGAAATCATATCAAAAGTTAATCTGGAAGTTTGCTGAGAATATTTTTTCATATCTTCTATGTTTCCTTCTTTTGTTGCAATTTTTAGGTTTTCTAATGCCTTTATTTTTACTTCTTTTCTTTTTTCAGTTGTTTCATATTTTAAATCTAAAGGTTTACCGTCAAAAACAAAAACGGGTCTAATTCCGTATTCCATTAATTTTGTTATTCTTGAAAATAAACCAACTAAATGAGATGTAATTTTACCTTCGTCATTAGTTAAAGGTTTACCATCATATCCTCTTATGGCAGATAGAAATTGATACAAAACATTATTGCCATCAAAAGCTAATCTTTTACCTTTAAGTTCTGAGAAATCAATTTCTCTCTTTGATACAATATTTCTAAAAGGTACACCCATAGTAGTTTTTAATTAGTAAAAATATAAATTTTTGTTTTGAAGAGATTATCCGAATGCTCTTCTGATATCTGCAGTTTCTGCACTTTGAACGCCTTCAACTGCTCTTAGTTGTTCTTCTAATGGTTCAGTATCTCCGATAGATTCTTCCATCAAAAAATTGAATGATAAAGATTTTAGACCAAATGCCAAAGGTTCTTGTTTTATATTAACTTGATCTGTACTACCATATTTTTTACATAATTCTGAACATTCTTGACTGATTTTGTCAAAATCTGCATCAGGAGAACCTGGTATAACTTTCATAATTACTGCTACTTGTGCCATTATAATCCCTTAAAACCGCATGAACATTCGTATTTGATAGAATTTTTTCTAGCAAAACCTGATCTAACTATGTCTTTATTACATGAAGGACATGAAAATGTTACTGTTCCTTCCATGTTAACTACAACTGATCCAGTTGATATGCATGTTTTCATGATTTCGACTATAAAATATACTTTATAAAGGTTTTGAACTAATTTTCTTATGTTAGATTACTTGAAAGTTTTTATTATGAGTGGAGTTCCAGTAATAGAAGGAAGAGGGGCAATAACTTATGCTTTTTTATCTGGTCTAAATATTAATTTATCTTTTTTTATTGCTTTAATAGGTAATTTAATAATAATTCCAATAACATTTTGGTTATTAAGAGAAACAAATTTTTCAAATATTGTATATTCTGTTTTTGGTAAAAAATTTGAAAGAAAAATAACTAAACATAGTAAAAAATTTCAAAAATATGAAGAATTGGCGCTATTGATTTTTGTATCAATACCTGCACCTGCAACAGGAGCATTTACTGCTATAGCCTTAGCAGATTTATTAAAATTAAAAAGAAGAAAATCTATGTTTGTAATTGGTTTGGGAGTATTTTTTTCATGTTCAATAACATATTTAACATTACTTGGTATTAAATTATTATGAAGTTAAAAGAAAAACCTGAAGACTTTATTGTTGACGAATTATATAATGTTAAATTAAAGAACTCAGGAAAATATTTAATTGCAAAATTGAAAAAAACAAACTGGACTACTCAGAGAGCAATTTTGGCAGTTTCTAGAGCATTAAAAATTAGTAAAGTCCGAGTACATTATGTTGGAATTAAAGATAAAAAAGCAATTACAACTCAATTAATTTCAATTCTAGGAATTACTAAAGAAGATATTGAAAAAATTAATATTAAAGATATTGAAGTTGAATTTTTAGGATTTATGGATGAAGACTTATCTTCTGAAAATCTTTTAGGTAATAAATTCAAAATTAAACTTAATTTGACAAAAAATGAAGAAAATAATTTATTAGAAAATATTGAAAATATAAGAAAAAACGGATTTGTTAATTATTTTGGAAACCAAAGATTTTCTGGGGGAAGTACTCAAAATGTTGGAAAATATTTACTCAAAAAAGAATATGAAAATGCTCTTAAGAATATACTAATGAATCATACCGGAGAATTAGGTAAAAAATTTGATATAATTGTTGAAGAAAATTGGAGTGACTGGAAAAAAATTCTAAAAGAATGTCCCAGAATTTTTGGAAATGAAAGTTCAGTTTTAAATTATTTAGTTAAAAATCCAACTGACTATCCTGGTGCAATAAGATCCATTCATAAACCAATTAGAAAATTATACATACATGCATATCAATCAATAATTTGGAATAGATCTGTTTCAAAGATGATTGAAAAAGAAAATAGTTACTTTAGTTCTTATATGAATGAAAAAGTTAATTTTTCAAAAAATAAAATAAAAAATCAAGAACTAAATTTAATTGGTTATTCTTCAAAAATTAAATCAGAATTTGATAAAATTCAAGAAAAAGAAATAAAAAAAGATAAATTAAATTTAGATTCATTTAAGCTATCAAGTATGCCCGAATTAAAATCAGAAGGTAGTTTTAGAAATTTAATCTCGAATCCCAATAATCTAAAATATAAAAAGGATATATTAGAATTTGAACTAGAAAGGGGGTCTTATGCAACAGTTTTAATTGATGCACTAATTAGTTGATGGAATACAGTACATTAATTTTTTTATTTTATACTTATGTTACTTTATTTATATCAAGTCTTTTGTTTTTTATTTTTATATCAAATAAAAATAAATTATTCTTTTATCCAAAACACAAAATTGAACCAGTATCAATTATAATGCCGTGCTATAATGAAGAAAGAGAAATTGGAAAAGCAATAGAATCTTTGTTAAATTTAGATTGGCCAAAAGATAAGTTGGAGATAATAATTGTTGATGATAAATCCTCAGATAATTCTGTTAAAATTGCAAAAAAATATGCAAAAAAATATGATAATATTCGAGTTATAGAAAGTAAAGTTAATTCGGGAGGTGCAGCTCGTCCCTGCAATATTGGAGTCGATGCAGCTAAGTATGAAATAATTGCAATCACTGATGCAGATTCAAAACCTGAAAAAAATATAATAAAAAAAATGATTGGATTTTTACAAAAGGATAAAAATACTGCCGGAGTAACTTGTTCAGTACTAGTAGATAAACCTCCAAAAACATTTATAGAAAAATTACAATTAATCGAATATATTGTTATAGCTTTTTCAAGAAAACTATTGGATTTTATAAATGCAGTTTATGTTACGCCCGGACCTTTTGCATTATATAAAAAAGATAAAATAATTGAGGCAGGAAAATTTGATGAAAAAAATATGACTCAAGATATTGAAATAGTTTGGGCATTAAGAAAAATTGATTACAGTGTAAGAATGAGCTTAGGAAGTAAAGTATATACTACTGCTCCAAATAAATTAAAAGTTTGGTGGAAGCAAAGAAATAGATGGAATATCGGAGGTATTCAAACAATTATAAAACATAAAAATCAAATTTTAAAAAATAATATTCTTGGTAATTTTATTTTACCCTTTTTTAGTGTATCTTTATTTATTGGAATACTAGGAATAATTTTAATGTTAAATAATTTAATAAATAAAATTTCAACTTTTTATCTTACTGAAAAATTTGGCGTTTCATCATACTTGATACTTACAAAATTAATATCTTTGCCGCCTTTAATGATTTTATATTTCTCATTTGCACTAATTTCAATAGGATTATTTTTTACATATTTTTGTATTTCAAATATGAAAGAACTTAATGTAGGATTTAAAGAACTATTTACAATCTTTTTTTATTTTTTAGCATATTTATCTTTATATCCTTTTGTAATTTTAAGTTCAGTTTATAAGTATTTAAGAGGTAATTATACATGGTAAAATACTCATATGATGCATTTTGGAAAGCATTTATTTTTTCAACAATAATCTTTATTTTTGGATTAAATATGGGTTCATTTATTGAAAATTCAACATTAGATAAATTAGAAAAAAATGTGATAAATTCCGAAGTTGAATTATATGATTCAAATATAAGATCGAATGTTTTAGAATATTATAATATTTCTTGTGAAAAATCTATTGAAAATACTTTTGAAATAGCAGATAAAATCTATGAAGAAGTTAAACTGCTTGAAGAGTTAGATAAATCCAGTACTATTGTTGAAGGATTTGATGAAGTTCATAAACGTTATGATTTATTAAGAACTCAATTGTGGTTAGATGCAACAAATTTGAAAAACAATTGTCAAGATAATTTTAATTTAATTGTTTATATTTATGAATATAATAGTAAAAAACCTCAAGTTATCTCTATACAGAATTTATATGAATCAGTTACTTCTGAGATTAAATTAGATTATGATTCTGAAGTTTTACTAATTCCGATTGCAAATAATATGGATTTAAATTCATTAGAATTGCTATTAGAAAATTATAATATTGTAAATCAAACATCGATTATAATTAACAATAAATATGTTATAAAAGGTGCGACTAATTACTCAGAAATTGCATCGTATCTTAATTAATACCTAATAAACCGTATCCAATTGAATCTGCATAATTTATCAAATCATCCGAGTTAGTCGAATTTATTTGTATACAATTTTCTTTAACAAATACTCCATTATTCTTAGCTATATTAAATTCTATAACAAATTCATCATTTTTACAAGATTTCAAAGGAATTTCTGGATTAATTGGATTTGAATCTTGAGTATATGCTTCAATCATTTTTAGATTTCTATTTAAACCAGATAATGCAAGAGAATTTTGTAGTTCTAAAATTGCAACATTTATTTTACCATCAATTATATTCGGATTTGTTGACAAATAAATTTTATTTTGTTTATTTATTTTATCCAGAACTTCAAAATTGTATTCATAGTTAGATATTTCTCGAGGATCTAATCTGAAACCTAATTTATAATATTGACCATTTGAAAGCGGAATATAAACGATAAAAACATTATCAATATCTTCTACATAATAAGTTCCATTGTTTAATTTGCTAGTGTATTCAAAAACATATTCGGGTAGTTCAAATTGCTCTTCACTATCTTTGAAATTATATAATCCGAAAATCGATGAAGTAAGTATAAAAACTGTTAAAAAAGTTATAATATCTGTGGTTTTAATCTTAAATTTTTTCTTCATTCATCTAACTTAAGTTATTAATTAATAAAAATATCGAAAAAAAAGAAAGAGGGGTTAAACCCCCTCTGTTCTTAATTAGTAGCTACGTCACCACCAACTGCTGTAACGGATGTACCGGAAACTTGAACTTCCATTCTTCCATCTAAGGAGTTAGCGTATGATCTGTAGTTTTGTAATACAGAAGCTGCTGCTCTTGTATCTTCTGCGTCCCAACCTGCAACAACTAATGCTGAGTTTGAACCACCGAATGCATTTTCAACCAATCTGATTAAAGCTGCACCTTCAGGGATTCCTGAATCTGCGCCAGTTGTTGGGTATGTAAGACCCATAGCTTGTGCTGTCAATCTGTTTACAGCAGGTCCACCTACCAAGATTAAGTTTCTTGATGCCGGATCTGTTACTTCTGTATCTAATTTGATAACACTTTGTCCTGCTACTGAGTTAACAGTAACTGAGCTGTATACAACACTTGTTGTAACTGAGCCTGGACCTGTAACGATTACATTACCATCTACTGCTTCTGCAGGATAGTCAACAACAACTTTTCCTGAACCATCTGCATTAGCTTCTGGATTGTAAACAATCAAACCATCTGCAAATAAGTTATCGAAATCTCTTGAACTGATATCAGTAGCGCCTGCTGCAATTTCTTCAGTAGCTTCATCATCTTCTGAATCACCCAAGATCCAATCGTTGTCATCGTAAGTTGCATTAAATGTTAAATCTGGAACAGATTCAAAACCATTTAATTCAATTTCATAAATACCTGATGCAAAACTTCCACCAGTAATTTCGAAGTCTACATCATCAGATGCACCATCTCCATATACTAATTCAGCAATATTTGCATTTGAAACTGTACTATTACCTAAGAAGGCAGTATTCCAATCTCCATCACTGTCTTTATATGCAACTCTAACTGCGTTTGCTGCGTCTGCACCTTCATAAATATAGAAAGTATCAACTTCTTCAGTATCTTCCATTAAGAAAGCGTCGTCTCTATCTGCAGATACTGTAATTACGTCAGTACTATTTCCGTCAAGATTTCTAGATTGTCCGAAATCAAATGTAACTCTTGTGTAGTCATCATTTGTTAAACTATCTAAAACTATTGCACCGAAATCATTAGGTAAAGTTAAAGATTCACCTAAAATGTAAGGCGGGAAATCATCTCCTGCATCGTCAGAACTATATACATAAGTTACTCCGATATGAGAATCTCCTTCTGAAGTCATATTGATGTCCCATTCCCATGGATTTTCATCATTATCGTCAGATAATCCGAACATTTCGAAAACGTCTTCATCATCAACTGTTTGTGTAATATCTTCACCAACTAATAATACTGCAAATCTATCTGCTAAGTTATCTGAATCAAAAGATTCATGAACTTTTACTTTAATTCCATTAACTGTTTCAGCAGTAGTTCCTACAGTTTCTTCTTCACCATCAACTTCAATAACAACTTTGTTAGTTGCTACATTTTTTAATGTAATTGACTTTCCGTCAACAGTTACTGATTCACCTGCAAAAAGTGAAACTTGGTCTGCTAAATTGAATGTAATTCTATCGGTATTGTTTACCATATTAGTTAATTCAATAGTAGAACCTAAGAAATCAATTGTTAAAGTATCGTTTGAATTAACACCGGAAAATAACGGTGTTGCATTTGTATCAAACACATATCTGTAACTAAATTGTTCGGCTGAAGCATCTACTGTACCTAAGTAAATGTTTGTTCCGAAATCTTCTTCATTTTCTGCACCTGAAATTAATAATTTCATACCTACGCCTACTCGAATTTCTTCGTGTACGTCATAAGTTTCGTCATCGAATTCAATTTCACCATCTAATAAACCAGAGATGTCTTCATCATCATAGCTTGCTGCAGTGAAAGCTGTATCGAATGCAACTTCAAAATCTTCTCCACCCTCTGTACTAGTTGTACTGCCTGAAGCAGATACAGTAGCTTGAGTTAAAGTGGAAATTAAGTCACCTGCACCAACAATATCGCCTGCGCTTGAAGCAGAACCTACAACTACCATACCATTTAATTCACCTTGTGAAACGAATGGACTTGGATAGTCACCAAGATCTGCAGCAACAGCACCCATCATTGTTGCTCCCATCATTGTTGCCCCAGCACTAATTGCTGCGACTCTTTTTACGGCTGTTTTAGCCTTTAAAACAAATTGTTTTTCCATTTTAATATTCTAAATGGTAACTATTACTAGCTAACCATTCTGTTATCTTATTTTTTGACCCTTTTTAAACTTTATTGTCAAAACTAAAAAAACCGATATACGGAAAAAATTTTCAATTTTGAAACATATTAAGTAAAATAAAACCATTTATATACTCAATTCTTAGGGTATAATATGACGGATGATAAACGAGAAGCTAAGAAAGTAATGAGAGATTTAAAAATAATTACAGCAATCTCTGTTGGAAAAAATAGAAATAAAGACTTAGCAAAAGTTCTAGATACCGATAAATCTTATGCTGCAAAAAAAATAAAAGAACTAGAAAAAAGAGGTTTAGTAAATAAAGAAGGTTCTGGTAAAGATGTAAGATATAGTGTAAATGAATTTAACGTTTTAAAATTCCTTCAATCAAGAGTTATAATCACATGGCAAGAGAAAGAAAAAGAAAATACGAAATAACAATGTATAAATTATTGGCTGTATTTGCAATCAGTCTATTTGGTGCTTTGTTATTTGGAACATTTGTAGGTCAAGAAATTGGACAGTCAAGAGCATATGATAATCTGGAAGTGCCTGATTATTGTTATGTATCTAATTCTGAAGACAAAGTAATTTGTTCAGAAATAAGCGACTTAACGGCAGATGAAATGTGTGAAATATTTTCCACACCTGCTAAAAAGAAATTAAAAGTATTATTTGTAAATTAATTACTTTTTATTTTCTTTTTCCAAAATTTTATTTCTTGCACTTAGATAGAGAACTGCTTTTTCAGTTTCTCTGAATTTTATTGCAAGATCATTAAGTCTATCTTGATAAGTTTGAGAATTTACTTTCAAATTATCTGGTGCAATAATTTCAACTGAATTTATCATATAATCTAAAAGTATATCAAAAATTTTATCAGGATTATCTAACATAATTTCAATTTCAGAGAATTGAGAATACCAGTTTTTTGATTCTTCCATTAATTCAGGTTTTGATATTTTTGATTCAACTACTTTTCCAAGTTTTTCAATTTCATTTAGTTGACTTCTTATTGCTTCGTCTACTTTTTTACTATCATTTCCTTGAACAGTCATAGAGAACAAAACTTGAACCCATCCTTCGGATAAAAGACTTTTAATTTGTGAAGTTTTCATTTTTTAATTCTAATTACTTTATTTTTAAATATATTTATTATGCACGAGGCAGGATTCGAACCTGCGAAGGCACTAAGCCAATGGATCTTGAGTCCATCCCATTTGACCGCTCTGGAACTCGTGCTTAGATTTTTTTCTTAAAAGTAGTTTATAAAACCTTCTAGTTTCTGTAAAAATTATCTATCTGTGCTCTTAAATTGTGAATATTTGAAATATTTTTTGAAACAGAAGCTTTTGGTTTTGGTTTTGGTTTTGGTTTTGGTTTTGCCTTTGGTTTTGGTTTTGGTTTTGGTTTTGCCTTTGGTTTTGGTTTTGCCTTTGTTTTTGGTTTTGGTTTTGGTTTTTCATCATTTTTATATTCTAAAAAAATTCGAAGATTATCTATATCTTTAAGAATATCAGTAGTTATTCTTGATGAAATTCCAAATAATTCATTTTTTTTTGATAAATCTGCATTAAAAGTCAAATTATTATTTTGTAAAACATCAATATTATGATTAATTTTAGATAAATTTTTTTTAATTAAATCACTATGATTTATTCTAACATATTGATTATTATTCATGTAAAAATTAAGATTCATATTATATAAATTATACTGAAAAAATAGTAACTAATAAAAAGAAAGAATAAGTAATAATTTATGGGTTTATTTTCTAAGAAAAAAGAGGAGTCTCAAGTACCAAGACCGCTACCTCCATTTATGGATAATAATAATTCAATGCCTATCCAAAACGAATTATCATTAAACAACTCTCCTTCTATGCCTCAGTCTAATTTACCTAGCCTACCTACCTTGCCTGAATTAAATGTTGATACAAATGCGAGTAATATGTCCGAAAATAATTCAAATCAAGAAAGTTCAAATAATATGATGAATAATTTATCAAATTCTTTATCTAATGCAAATCAAAAAATGGACGAAATGAATGAACGTATGAATAACTTAAATCAAAATCAATCTCAATCAAATAATTCCGAATTTAGTGTATTTGTAAGATTAGATAAATATAATGATGTTATTAGAACAGTAAATAATATGGAACATAAAATAAACGAACTTAAACATACTATTTCTAGATTAAATGAAGTAAGAAACAATGAACAAAAATTAATTGATTCATGGAATACTTTAATTGAAGAAGCTGAAACAAGAATAAGAGATGTTAATTCTAAATTACCTTCAGTTAGAAAATAATTACAAAATAGAAACTTTTTTAACTAAATTTTATTAACGGAATGTTAAGGTCCGATGGTCTAGTCCGGTCATGACGTCCCGTTTACACCGGGAAGATCCCAGGTTCGAATCCTGGTCGGACCACTTATTAATGTAAATACTTTTATTGAATAACTTAGATTATTCTTATGGGTAAAATTAATGTACCGCTTGATCAAATTGTTCAAAGAATAAGTTTTGGTGCTTTAGCTTTATTTGGTTTAATTATTTTTTCTGGTTTTATAATTGCGGCAGAACAGGAATTAGAAACTGGGGAAGGTATGTTGTTATCTCTTTCTTTTGCAACGCATATTAGTCCAGATAAACTTGAAAATGCGAATCCAATAAGTAAAGTTCTTTTTGTTTTATTGAGCTTTGCCGGAGAAGTATTAACATTCTATGTTTTCTATTTAATTATTGAATTTATTATATCTGGGGAAATGAATAAAAAGTTGGGTGGTGTAAAGGATATAAGAATGGCAAGTAGATTAAAAAATCATTATATTATATGTGGTGGAGGAAGAGTTGGAGAACATCTTGCAGAAAAACTAAATAAAGAAGGAAAAAATCTTGTAATAATTGACCAAGATGAACTTAAGATTGCTCAACTAAAAAGAAAGGGATATAGAGCAATACTTGGATCATCAAACACTGAAGAAGCACTTAAACATGCCGGAATACATAATGCTCATTCCTTAGCGGCAGTTGTGGGAGATGATGGTGATAACTTACTTACAATTTTAACTGCAAAAGAATTAAATGAAGAAGTATCAATCGCTGCAAGAGCTAATGATGAAAGTATTGTTTCTAAACTTAAACATGCGGGTGCAGAAGTAGTAATTCTTCCAGAAGTCGTTGGTGGAATGAAATTAGCTGATGCAATTTTAGGTGATATAGATCATGGTCACGTAATACATCATCCTGAAAATTCTAAACGTAAAAAGTAGAACACATATATTTTTTTATATTAATTAATCAAATTAAACTATGCGTGATAAAATTCTAAAATATATATCGGAAAATGGACCCACTTTACCAGTTGATATTGTAAAATTAACTGGAGGGAATAGTTTCATTTCAAATGCATATCTTTCTGAATTAGTTGATTCAAAGTCAATTTTAAAGAGTAATGAATTAATTGGAACCGCAAATTTATACTATCTACCGGGTCAAGAAAATATTCTACAAAATAAATTAAATGAATTAATTGATTTTAAAAAAACTGCAAAAAATTATCAAACAAAAAAAGCAAATGAAACTCCGGATTTAATTAAAAAAAGAATTGAATTTAACGAAAGACTTAGAGAAATAGAAGAAAGAGAAAAACAGGAAATAGAAGAAAAACCAAATGAAATTCAAAAACCAAAGATAGAACTTAAAGAAAAAATAGAACCAATAAGACGCGAAATTATTATTGAAAAACCAAAGGAAATATTCAATAAAATTGTTGAAAAAATAAAACCTGAAAACAGAATAGTTGAAAATAAATCTGAAGATTCATTATTCAAAAATGCAATTAATTTTTTGGAAGAGAACAATGAAATAATATCAAAAAATATGATTGATGAAAATACGGGAAATTGTATAATAAAAGCCAATTCTTCTGTAGGTCCACTAAAATTTTATGTAAATATAATTAATAAAAAAAGACTAACTAAAAGCGATATAGCAGAAAAATATGCAGAATCGGTTGAAAAGAAAATGCCAGTTATTATTATTACTAATGCTAAAATAGCAAATACATCAAAAAAATATCTTCAAGAATTGGGTGGATTTGTAAGAGTAAAAAGAATGAATTAATAGCGAGAGAAGGATTTGAACCTTCGACCTTCGGGTTATGAGCCCGACGGGCACTCCAGACTGCCCCACCTCGCTGAATTTAAGTTTTAATTTTTATTTAAAAGAGTTTCGTCATACTTAAATAATAAGAATTTAAGCAAAGTTATGATATGTGGCGTTGATGAGGCAGGAAGAGGTCCGATTATTGGTCCAATGGTAATTGCCGGAACATCTGCAAATGAAGAAAATATAGAACTACTAAAAAAAATAGGAGTAAAAGATTCTAAATTAATATCTAAAACAAAAAGAGATGAATTATATGAAGAAGTTAAAAAACTAACAAAATATGAAATTGTAATTCTTGATGCAGAAAAAATAGACGAATATAATTTTTCGGGAACAAATTTAAACCAAATGGAGGCAAAATATATTGCAAAAATTATTGATAAATTAAATGCAGATCTTTCAATAATCGACAGTCCTGAGCCTAATCCAAAAAAATTTGAAAAAATGATAGAAGAAAGAATGGAGAATAAATTAAAATTAATAGCTGAGCATAAAGCTGATGCAAATCATACAATAGCTGCTGCAGCTTCAATTCTTGCAAAAGTTACAAGAGATAGAATAATTGAAGAAATAAGTAAAGAAGTGGGAAAAAATATTGGCTCAGGTTATCCTTCAGATCCAATTACAAAAAAATTTTTAGAAAAAAATTTTAGAGGTAAGGTAAATAAGTATTTGAGAAAATGTTGGAAGACTTATCAAAACTTAGAAAAACCAAAACAAGTCAGTTTATCTGATTTCGGGAATGCTTAAATATCTTTATAATAAAAATTAATATGAAATCTTTTTCAAAAAGAATAAATTCTTTGGAAATTCAAAAACAAAAAATTGGTTCATCTGTAGTGATATCTGGTTTTGTAGAAAGAATAAAACTTCTTGGAAAAATGGCATTTTTATCTGTCAGAGACTCTTCTGGATATACTCAAGTAGTAGTTAATGATAAAAATTTAATAAAAAAACTAGGAGAAGTTACTAGAGAAAGTGTCGTAAGATTAGAAGGTAAAATAAAAAAATCTAAAGCAAAATCTGGAGGAAAAGAACTAGAACTTTCTGATTTAGAAATTTTATCTCTTGCTAAAACTCCGTTACCTATTGAATTTTTAGGAAAAGGAATTGAAACTGATTTAAGCAAAAGATTAGATTTTAGATATATTGATTTAAGAAATCCTCAAAATCTTGCTATTTTCAAAATAAGATCAAAAGTAACATCTGCAATCCACGAATTCTTTGATGAAAATAATTTTATTGAAATGCATACTTCTAAGCTTTCAGGAGCAGGAGCGGAAGGTGGAGCTGAATTATTTGAACTTCCTTACTTCGGAAAAAAAGTTGCTTTAAATCAATCGCAACAATTATACAAACAATTAATTATGCTAAGCGGATTTGAAAGAGCTTATGAAATTGGAACTAGTTACAGAGCAGAAAAATCGCATACATACAGACACTTAACTGAATTTTGGCAATTAGATGTTGAAATGTCCTTTATTGATGGAATTGAAGATATCATGAAAATTGAAGAAAGACTGTTAGTTCATATTTTGAAAAAAGTAAAGAAAGAATGTAAATCTGAATTAGAATTATTAAAAATTAATATTGAAATTCCAAAATTACCTTTTCCTAGAATAACTTATTCTGATGCTTGTAAACTTCTTAAAATAAGTACTGACCAAGATATCGGTACTGAATTAGAAAAAAAATTAGGACATTTAATTAATAAAAAACACGGTACAGATGCATTTTTCTTAATTAATTTTCCAAATAAACACACAAAATTTTATGCAATGCATGATAATAAAATTGGAAGATACATTGATTTAATTTATAAAAATAATGAAATATCTAGTGGCGGACAAAGAGAACACAGATATGATATTTTAATTGATCAAATTAAAGAAAGAAAATTAAATCCAAAAGATCTTGAATTTTATACGGAACCTTTTAAATACGGTGCGCCTCCTCACGGCGGATTTGGTATGGGAATTGATAGATTAGTTGCATTTATACTTAATTTATCTAATATTCGTGAAGGAGTTCTATTTCCAAGAGACGTAGAGCGTATTGGTCCTTAATTCTTAGAAGTTTTTTTATAGCTAGAAAGCCTAAATCCTTATGCAGAAGACATTTATAACAAACATGAAACTCAGAGGATTTAAGAGTTTTAGTACTAATACAAATCTTCAATTTGGTCCAGGTTTTAATTGCATAGCTGGTGCAAATGGTTCAGGTAAATCTAATGTTCTAGACGCATTATGTTTTGTTCTAGGTAGAATGTCAACAAAAAGCATACGTGCAGATAATTACTCCGACTTAATCTATACAGTCAATGGTAAGAAAGACAAAGGAGCATTTGTATCAATTACTTTAGATAATAGTTCAGGTATATTTGGAAGAAATTCGAAAAACATTGAACTCGTTAGAGAAATAACTAAAGAAGGTAAAACAAAATATTGGCTAAATGGAAAAAGAGCAACAAGAACGCAAGTACTAGAATTACTTGAAATGAGTCAAATAAGACCCGAAGGTCATAATATAATACTTCAAGGAGATATTCAAAGTTTTATAACAATGTCTGCAAAAGAAAAAAGACAATTAATTGAAGAAATTGCAGGAATCGGCGTATATGAAAGAAAAAAAGAATCTGCATTAAACGAATTATCTAAAGTTGAATCTAAATTAAGAGATGTTCAAATAATTATGACCGAAAAAAAATCATATATGAATTCTCTTGAAAATGATAAAAAATCTGCAGAAAAATATAATTCATATCAATCAGAACTAAAATCTGCAAAGTCAACTGAACTTACTTTAAAGCATAATAACTTAACAGAAAAAAGAAGTAAACTAAAAATAAAATTAGATAAAATTGAAAAAATTAAATCAGATTATAAAAATAAAATTATAGAATCTAATAAAAAAATAGATTTTGTAAAAACAAAAATTAAAGAAATTGAAAAAAAGATTGAAGACAAAGGCGGAGAAGAACAATTAGTTTTACAAAAGGCAATTGAAACTTATAATTCAGATATCGAAAATTCAAAATCATTAATAAATTCTTCAAAAAATGAAATAAGAAGAATTGATGATAGAAAAATTCAATTAATAAAAAATTTAAAAGATTTAGAAGGAACAATTAAAATTTCAAATGAAGATATTGAAAAAATTAAATTAGAAGAATTAGAAATTGAAAAAAAATTGAAAAAACTAACTGGTACTTCCGGGTCTTTCAACATAGAAGAAATTGAAAATTCTTATGATTCTATAAATTCCAATTTAGAAAATCTAGAAAAAGAAAATTCTTTGATTTCAAAAGATAAATTAAATTTAGAAAATGAATTGAATATAATAAAAATTAAAATTGAAAATTTAAAAGAAAAGCTAAATACAGTAAAGCTTCAGGAAAAAGAATTAAAAGAAACTGAAAATGCAAGAAATAATTATAAAAATATTATTCAAAAAATTAGTGAAAAAACAAATAGAGATAACGAAATTTTTGAACAAATAAAAGAATTAAGAAAAACAAAACTTGATATTGAATCAGAATTAAGAAAATTACAATTAGAATTAAATGCATCCCATGAAAATTTAATGAGAGATAAAGCAATATCTTATATTCTTAAATCTAATAATAAAGGAATTCACGGAACAGTTGCTCAATTAGGGAAGGTAGACAAAAAATATGAAACTGCACTTAAAGTTACAGCAGGATCTAGGCTAAAAAACATAATTGTTGATAATGAAAATATTGCAATTAAATGTTTAGAAATATTAAGAGAAAAAAAATTAGGTGTTGCTACATTTTTACCATTGAATAAAATTAAATCAAATAAAATAAACATAACTAAATCTAATGGAGTTTATGGTTCTGCATCAGATATTGTAAAATTTGATTCAACATACAAAAATGTATTTGAAAATATACTTGGATCGACAATAATTATTGAAGATGAAAATGTTGCAAAAAATATTGGAATTGGTAAGTACAATATGGTTACATTATCGGGAAATCAATTTTCAAGAAGTGGTTCAATAACTGGCGGATACAGACGAGAAACTAGCTTATCTTTTGCAAAAAATGAAGGTTCAAAAGATTTAGATGAATATATGAATAAAATCTCTAAATTTGATTCAAGCATAAAAGAACTAGAAAAAGAAAGAACTACATTAGATAAGGAATTAATTGATTTAAGAAAATTAAAAGGACAAATTGAGGGAGCTGTAAATAACACTAATTTACCAGAGGAATCATCTGAATCAATAATTTCTCAAATTAAAAAACTTGAAAATAATCAAAAAAATGCAATATCAAAATATAATGAATTGGAAAAATTAAATAAAAATATAGAATCTAAAATTGAAAAAACAAAAATAGAAAGAAATTCTATAAAATCAAAAATAAAGGAATTAAAATTTGGAAAAAATAAAAAAGAATTAGATAATCTAGAAAGTAAAAAAAGAAATTTACTTGCCGAAAAAATAACAATTGAAACAAAAATAAATAATGTAATTGAACCCGAATTAATTAACTTAAATAGAGTAATTAAAGATCTTGAGAAAGAAAAAAATACTTTTGAAAAACAAATAAAAGACAATGATATTTCTATTAATAAATTAACAAAATTACTAGAAGTTAAGAAGAAAGAAGAAAAAGAATTTTTTGGACAATTAAAAAAACTATTTGAAGAAAAAAATAAACATAAAGATTTATTAGAAAAAGAAGAAGAAAGATTAAAACAAAACCAATTGGAAACAACTGGAGAATATGAAGAGTTTAATTCTATAACTATTGCCATGGCAAAAGTAGATTCAGAATTAAGTGGAATAAAAGAAGAATATGAAGACTACAAAAAAATCAAAACACTTCCATTTTTGCAAACAATTGAAGCATCACAAAATAAACAAAGAGAACTTAAAAGAAAAATTAATAGTTTGGGAAATGTAAATTTAAAATCTCTAGAAATTTATGATGAAACAAAAAAAGAGTGGGATAAATTAAATTGGAGAATGAACAAACTTGATGCAGAAAAATCTGCGGTAACTGACATAATAAATGCAGTTGAAACTAAAAAGAAAAATGCATTCATGGAAACATACACAACCATTGCAGAAAATTTCAGAAAAATATATAGTGAAATAAATAATAATGTGGTTAAAGGTGAATTAATCTTAGAAAATAAAGAAGATCCTTTTTCTGGAGGGGTTATGATAAAAGTGATAAAACCTGGTGCGAACTCGCTTCATAGTTTATCTGGTGGTGAAAAAGCTATGGTCGGAATTTCTTTTATGTTTGCTATAGCAGAATTTAATCCTTCACCATTTTATTTGCTTGATGAAATTGATGCACCTCTGGATGGAGTTAATGTTGATAAAATGGCAAAAATATTAAATGAATATTCTAAAAAATCTCAAATTATAATAATTTCTCACAAAGATTCTGTTATGTCAACCGCAGATCTTTTACATGGTATTTGGATGAATAAGAATAAGGGGGAATCATACATTAGCAGTATGAGCGTTAAATGAGTACTGAAACAATATACAACGCAATATTTTCTGATGAAGATATTAAATGGCAATCAATTATTTATGAATTAATTAGATCAAAAAAAATAGATCCTTGGGATATTGATTTAAATAAATTTTCTCAAGAATATCTGAGCACAATAGATAAATTAAAAAAATTAAATTTTAGAATTTCAGGAAAAGTAGTATTTGCTGCAGCAATTATGTTAAAAATTAAAACAAAACATTTAGGTCTCGATGACTTTATTTTATTATCTGATGATAAAGAAGAAGAAAATAATTATGATGAAGATTACTATGAAGATTCAGAGTATTTAGATCCTGATGAAGAAAAGATAATGAAGCTTTCAAAACATATTAGACATAACACTAAAAAGAAATACTTAATTGAACCAAATTTAAATGCAACAAGAAAAAGAAAAGTTACTGTTGTTGAATTAATGGATGCTTTGAAAAAAGCTATCGAAGTTGATAGAAGAAGAGAAAAAAGAAGAGTTAAAGCAAAAGTTGTTATTCCAGATAAAATATATGAAGCTAAAAAAGATTTATTGCCATCTCAAATTGTTGATTTAAGAAAAAAAATTAATGAATTATTTAATTTAAATAAAAAACAAAAAATAGAATTTAATAAATTATTAAATGAAAATACACCAAAAGAAAAAGTATCAAAATTTTTACCAATATTACATATAGCAACAGACGGTCATATTGCAATTCATCAAGATAAACCTTTTTCAGAAATGTTATTGGAGGTAATTAAAAATGAAAGAAGTTAAAGCAAAAATAGAAGCCCTAATACATTGTAAAGAAATGTCACTTGAAGAAATATCAAAACATACAAATATTGGATCAAAAGGCTTGATTAAAAACTTAATATCTGAATTAACTGAAGAATATAATAAGAGAGACTCCGGTTTAAAAATAATTAACCAAGAAGGTAATTACAAAATTTCAGTTAGAGATGAGCATGTAGAAACAGTAACAGAAGCAGCAAAACCTGAATTAGATTTTGCAGTTTTAGAAACTCTTGCATATATAGCACATAAAAAAATGATAAGACAATCCGATGTAGTTAGAATAAGAAGCAATAAATCGTATAATCACATAAAAGAACTAGTTGAAAAAGGATTTATAGAATCTAAAAAAGATGGAAGAAGTAAAAAATTAACGCCAACTAGAAAGTTTTATGAATACTTCAAACTACCTGAAAATGAAGAAATATGAGAAATATAAACGTAGTAGAATTAAACAGAATTGTTAATGAATTAAAAAAAATTGAAAAATCTAGACTAAGTAAAATATATCTTCCCGAACTTAAATTACTTAATTTAAGATTTAATGATTCTGAAAAAACAAGTTTAATTATAGATTCAGGTAAGGTTCTATATTCGACAAAATTCAATATAGAGAACCCAAAAAACCCTCATAATTTTGTTATGTATTTAAGAAAATATTTGTCAAACGCAATTGTTGAAAAAATTAGCCATATACCTGGTGAAAGAATTGTTGAAATAAAATTTAAATCTAAAGAAAATTATTTTTTGATTATAGAACTATTTGGTAAAGGTAATTTCATTTTAACGGATAATGAATATAAAATAAAAAATTCTGCTAGAAAAATAAAAATAAGTAAATACGTTTATGAAAAATCTATTGATCCATTAAATTTATCTGAAGATGATATTAAAAATATAGATGAAAAAATAGGTAAATTAATTGCAAAGAATTTAAAGTTAGGAAATAAATATTCAGATATTTTTTGTGATAAATATAAATATAATAAAAATATAAAACTTGATAAAAAAGAAATTAGTAAATTTTTAATTGATTTTAAAAACTTTTGTAAAGAATTATTAAATAATGGAATTTCAATATTGGACGATGAATTCTTAATAGACGATAATTCAAAAAATAAATCAATAAGTTCAGTAATTGATGAATTATATAATTCAAAATTTAATAATAAATTTATTATAGATTCTAAAGAATTTATTAAAAATAAAAAATCAATAGAAAAACAAAATAAATTGATAGATAATTTTATGAAAGAAATAAATTTAATTAAAGATAAAATAAATTTCTTAAAAAATAATTTAAATATTTTAAATGATAAAAATATAAAAATAGATAATAAGAGTAAAGAAAAGATAATAAAAACAAATAATTTTGAAATTAGAATTAAGATAAATAAAAAAATTGAAAATAAAATAGATGAATTTTATAATAAAATTAAAAAATTAAAATCCAAAATAGAAGGTGCTAAAAAAACAATAGAAACTTTGAGTAAAAAAGAAATTAGTAAAACTGAAATTTTGAAAAAAATAGAAATAAAAAAAGTACCAAAATGGTACGAAAAATTTAGGTGGTTTTACACAAAAGAAAACAATCTTGTTATTGGAGGAAGAGATGCAACAACAAATGAAATTTTAATTAAAAAATATATGGAAAAAGAAGATTTAGTATTTCATACAATAGAACCTGGATCTCCTTTTTTTCTTTTAAAGTCCAAAAATCCAGATCCTTCTGAAATAAATGATGTTGCAATTGCTACAGCTTCTTATTCAAAACAATGGTCAAATAAATTTTCTTCTTCAGAAGTTTTTTATGTTAAATCTGAACAAGTTTCCAAAAATGCAAATCCAGGAGAATTCTTGAATAAAGGAAGTTTTATGATTCGTGGTAAAAAAAATTTTTTAAAAGTTAAGCTGGGAATAACAATAGGCAATTTTGAAGGAAGTACAATAGGCGGTCCTTTCTCCTCAATAAATAATAAAACAAAAAATTATGTTAAATTAACTCCGGGTTTTAATAAAAAGTCAGATATTGCTAAAAAAATATCAAAAAAATTGAAATTGGAACTGGATGAAATAATGAAATTCTTACCTAACGGAACTTCAAAAATTCTCTAAAATTTTCTTCTTGCCAACCAACTTCCATTAAATTACTGGCAATTTGTAAATCAGATAATCCTTTCTTATGTGATTCTTTTACATATTTCTTAATTGGATGAACTTTATGATTTGGTTTATATGCAATTACAAGAATGAAAATAATTATTGGTAAAAATAATATATACATTGGACTTAATTTTGGACTATATGTTGAAAAACCTGTCAAATTTGAAGTAGGTAATATTACAAAAACTGCAGATATTAGAGTTATGAATGCTATAAAAGAAAAAATTAATGTTAATATATGATCTTCGTCCATTCCTTATGTAATACGTTTTTATATATAAATTTTAATACTTAGACTTATATATCTTGTTTTCTTAGCTTTATATGAAATCAGTTATCAAAGAGATTTTGCCAAAAATTAAAGTAAATGAAGAAGAAGAGAATAAAATAAAATCAGTAATTTCAGAAATAAATTCAAAAATTAAAGAAGGATTATCAAAATATAATGCTAATTTCTTTGTGGGCGGATCGGTGGGTAAACGTACAAACCTTCCTGGAACTCATGATATAGATATTTTTATTAGATTTAAAGAAAACGGAGAATTATCTGAAAATCTTGGAAAGATTTTATCTGTATTTGATAATGTTACTCGATTAAAGGGCTCAAGAGATTATTACAAAATAAATTATAACGGATATGAAATTGAATTTATACCTGTTTTATATTGTAAAACTATTTCAAATGCTAAAAATATAACTGATCATTCTCCATTTCATGTTAATTGGTCAAAAAGAAGTTCGGAATTAAATGAAGATGTAAAATTGGCAAAATTATTTTTTACTGCAAACAAACTTTATGGTGCTGAATCCTGGATAAGCGGATTTTCTGGTCATTCTATTGAAATATTAACTAAACACTACGGCGGATTTGAAAAACTTATAAAAAATATTTCAAAATGGAAAGATGAAACAATAATAGATACAGAAGGTCTATACAAAGCAAAAATAGATATCAAAGCAGATCTTTCTGAATCAAAAATAAATAAAATTATTTTAATTGATCCAATTGATAAAGATAGAAATGCTGCTGCTGCAGTATCAGATGAAAAATATAATCAATTAATCGAAGTTGCTAAAAACTTTTTAGATAAACCTACAAAAAAATATTTTGAAATTCAAAAAATAGATATTGATACTTTGAAAAAAAATGCAAAGAAAAACAAGCTATTTTATTATGAATTAGAACCTGAAAGTGAAAAACAAGATATAGCTGGTTCAAAAATGCTAACTCGATTAAAAAAAATTGTAAAAGTAGTAAAAGATCATGAATTCAATATAATTGATTCAGGTTTATTTTGGGATAAAAAAAATAAGGGTTTAATATGGATAATTGTTCCCGATAAAGATCTTGAAAAAAAGAAAATATTAACTGGTCCTCCGACTTACGGTAATACTCATGATATAATGAACTTTAAATCAAAACACAAAAAAGTCTGGAGAGAAGGTTATAATTATTATACTGAAATAAAAAGAGAATACACAAAAATATCAACTTTAATGAAAAATATTGATAATTTATTATGAAATCAATAAAAAAACAATGGGACAAATTATTTTCCAGTGGTTTTTCTTATAGAAGAAAATTTCAATTTAAACCAAATGTATCGGGTTTTATTTTAGATTTAGGTTCGGGTCAAGGTAATTCAGATCTTAAAAAATATGGTAAAGTCATATATTCTGATATATCTGATGAATTAATAAGAGGAGTTCAATGTGACGCAGTTAATCTACCTTTCAAAGATAAATCCTTTGATTATGTTACAAGTTTTGCAATGATACATCATATTCCAAAATATAAATTAAAAAAATTATACTCTGAAATAAAAAGAGTTTCAAGAAAAGGATGGTATTTAACTTATGCAGAATTAAGTTCCGAAAAAGAAAAAAAATATTCAATCCTTGGAAATATAATAGATAGGACTTACTACAATCATTCAGAGAAAGAAATTTTAAGTATTTTTAAAAATTCAAAAATAAATAAGGGTCATAAATCGAAAAATAAAATTAAATATAAAGTTAAAAATAAAGTTAAAGAAAATTATATTATAAATAAAATAATAGTGAATGACTAAAAGTCATCCACCGTTAATACATTAACTGCTGTTTTTCTTGAAGGTTTTTTAGACGCAACAATTAAGTCAAGTTTTTGTTTATAACCTGCTCTTATTATTGATGCATTTGTTTTACCATCCATAACAACAATAGATGCATTTTCAAAATTAGTTAGTTTAGAAGATAAATCTTCAACAGATAATCTTTCTAATTCATTATAATCTGAATCTAAAATTACTGCTTCATTATTTCCATCTAAACTTTCATAAATAGATTTTAATTTTTCTGGATCTGAAACTGAAAATTCTTCTTCATGATCTTCGGATGAACTAACTTCTCTTCCTCTATCATTTTTTCCTCTCAAAGCCATAATAATTTCTTTTTGAGTAAGTTCTTCAACTTCTTTTCCATCCGGAGCATGTATGACTCTATCTAAATTTATTTGTTTAGATATGTTTTTAACAATTAATTCTCCACCTCTATCTCCGTCAACAAATAGTGTCGGTTTCTTACCTTTCAATAATTTTTTTAGAGTTGCTGGAACTTTAGCACCATTTAAGGCAATAGTGTTTCTGATTCCGTATTTTAATAAATTAACAACATCTGCTCTACCTTCGACTATGATAATTTCTTCAGAAGTCTCAAAATCAGGACCTCCAGGTAATTTACCATACATAGAAATTTCAGAAACTCTATAATCTTCTGATAATTCTGTTGTCAATTCTGCTGCATCTGGTTGTGCTTCCATTATTGTTCTTAAAAGTTCTTTTGCTCTTTCTTTAATGAAATCTCTCTTAGATGCTCTTACGTCTTTAATTGTTAATACTTCTATTTTCGATTCGCTAGGACCTACTCTGTCAATTGTTTCAATAGCTGCTGCAACTAATGCAGTTTCTGATTTACTCATTGCAGATGGAACTAAAACTGTACCTTCGGATTTTCCATTTTTTTCTTTAAGGTTAACTTCAATTCTTCCGATTTTTCCGATTTTTTGAAGTTCTCTTAATTCTAAATTTGGACCTAATAATCCTTCAGTTTGTCCGAAAATAGCACCGATTACATCTGGCCGTTCTGCCATTCCTGTTAAATTAATTTTTGCGTTAATGTTATACTTTATTGATATTGGACTTACTTTTCCCATTTTATATTCTCCTGTTAAAAAACTGTACAAAATACTTTTGAACTAAAGTTCATACACTTGTTTTATTTTCTTGTGTAATTTAATTTAATTAATCTAATTGATTGGTTAAGTTAAATATGATTTGTAATGTTTTTTTAACTGATACTAATGAATTAGTCCATTTCTTTATAAAGTTTATTATTTTTTTAAGAATTCATTGCATCATCAATTTCAGATTCAGAATATCCTTGAGATACTAAATAACTCTTAATCTCTCCTTCAGAATATCCTTGATCAATTTTTTGTTTTACCATAGAACTCAGATTTGAAGATTTTTGAGGTACAGGATTATTTGAAGTTTCTTCATATTGAGGTATATCATATGAAACGGGAGTTGCCAAACTTTGTTTAGATTTACTTAATTTAGAAAATAATCCTTTTTTCCAAGCAACAAATCCCAGGATTCCGATAATTGATATAAATGATATAATTAAAATTATTCCTAGCGCTCCGCTTCCTTTCTTACAATCTGATTCGGAATTAATTGTATTTTCTCCTAAAGTTGAAGAACAATATCCATCTCCAACAACAAACTTATCTCCTCCGGAAGTACTTGGAGCCGCAGTATTTGATTGTAAGGCTTCTATTTTTGTAATCTTACCAACACCATCTACCGTAATTTTTTGATTTCCTTTAACAACGGTTGTTCCAGATGAAAGACCTAGTGATGCCAATTGATTAGAATTGTAAGTTTTTCCCTCAATTAATTGGACATTTTCGTAATTTTCATTGTTTTCTTCAGCTTCTTCTTCCGATAATTCTTCTTCAGAATAATTAAATGTTTTAGTTATTGAATTTGAATCTTCATCGTCAGATACGGTAAGTGTTACAGTACATACTCCGTTAGTACATATATTGACTCCGTTAACTGATCCATTAAAATCAGTAAATGATTCTAAAATAGTTCCATTTTCATTGAAGGACCAATTATAAGCTATTTGATCATAATCTGGATCAAAAGAATTGCTCTTGAAATATATTTGAGTTCCTTTTTTAGCAAATCCTTCAAATAAAGGATATATTGTAAAATTGGCAACCGGCGGTTCATTAGGTATTAACTCACAAGCGTATCCATTTGATATTGAATTTTCAACAGGCTGATATCCTGGTTTACAGGACCATTCTCCGAATTGTAAATTTGGAACGGGTATTCCTCCCAAGTATGTTGGTTGAGAATTTGGACCAAATGGACTTTCCAATAATGAAAAATTAACTTGATAAATACGAGAATAATCTGTACCATCGAATATTTGATATTTCATAATTCCGGAAGAAGATTTGTTTATGATGTCAGAATTATAAATTATATTATTTATTTGAACAAGATCTCCTTCTTCAATTAAATTATCTTCTGCAATTGTTGAATTATATAATTCTCCTAACCGAGGTAATTGAACTATTTTAATAAAATCAATTTCATCGTTTGTATCTACATCAATTATATTCAACATTGATTTTTCTAAAAATATATCTGAGAAAACAAACTCTTCTATTGTTATGTTCTGGGCAATGGATGGATCGTTTACATTTACTATTCTTATAGGATAATTTATTGTATATGAAGTAGGATTAGTTATTATTTTTCCAGCGTTATCTAAATTTTCAAATAAAATAATATCTAATGAAAAAGAAATATCTGAAAGATCTTGTGGTAAATCAATTTCTATAACTTTATTATTCCCTGAACCAATAAGTTTTATTTCACTATTGGGTAAAAGATTGGAAATGTTTGTAGAAACAGAATATTCAATTATATCATCATCAATGTCTGATATTATTATAGGTATGGAAATCGTTGTATCCTCGTCAACCACTTTGGAAATAGAACTTGTTAGCGGATAGTCATTGTTGTCAATTGAAATAATATTAAATGGATCATTTTGCGGTAATATATTTATACTTACATCTGCAGTGTTCGACGAAACTACATTATCTGTATTGCTTATTCTATATCTGAATATTTCAAAATTTTGTCCAGATTTATTTTTAGGAGGTTCATAATATAAGTTTGTTAATTCTTGTAAAGTGTATGGTCCCGATTGACCGCTTAAAGGTAATTTATTAGTGTTATAGTATAGACTTCCTTTAACTGGTTTTTGAGTTATCAAAACTTTTGATAACTGACTATCAGGAATATTATAATTCTCAGGTAATGCAAAAAGACTTATACCGCTAGTTTCATCAACTAAACGAGTTCTAGTATCTTCCAAAGCATTAAAACTGAATGGATTAGCTATTGGTCGTGTAATATAATCATTAAATTCTATAGTAACTGTTGCGATATCATTATTCTTATTATTAGTTATTGTAAAA
This sequence comes from Candidatus Woesearchaeota archaeon, assembly GCA_038128845.1. GTDB lineage: Archaea > Nanobdellota > Nanobdellia > UBA10117 > ARS21 > ARS21. The sequence continues at coordinate 37,923 of JAYPKL010000001.1, forward strand.
CTATCTGGTTCTGGTTCTTCTCCATCGGATAAAATAAACGTTGGAGCATCATACTCTACAGTATATTGATTATTTTCTTCATCGTAGATAAAAGGGTCTAATGTTATGAACTGATTAAGTGTATCTGAAATTGTTATATCTATGTCTTCAGTTTTGTCCGGATTAATAATAGGTAAAATAATTATGTGTGTTTCACCTTCATCCAAATAAACAGTTTCATCGTGTAGTATTATTTCATCGTCTGTTGAAGTTATATTAAATGTCACTATTCCTTGAGCGGTTGATTCTCTATCAATACAAGTTATTGTTTCATTAAATTCTCCAAAAGTATTTTCAGGAATTTCTAATTCGAAAAAATTTGGCCCATCAAGAATGTGATCAAAATTATTTTTTGATAGATCCATAACGGAATGAAATGTCGGGCAATAATCTTGACTTATATATAAATAATTAGTAGTTTCTGAATACATTCTTAATTGTGCTAAATCCTGATAATTTTCCCGAACATACTCGTCTTCATTAAATTCAAAAATAATATGATCTAAATTATTAAATTCATACGGTTCGTAAATTTTTTTAAATTTTAACTTTGATGTTGAGAATAAATCTGAGCTATCAAATAGTTTATAGCCTTCTGCTATAGTTAATATAGTGTCATAAGATAATGTTTCAAAGTTATCAGTTGGTTCAAAAATTATTTTATCTCCTGAGTTTAATGTATATGTGGTAGTATAGGCAAGTTCTGAATTTTTATCATTTAAATAAAATTTTCCATAATCTATACCTAAATCTTTAAATCTTATTTCTAATTTTGATGGAATTACATCAATATCGTCTTCGAAATTAAAATCAGTTAAACTAATTTCTATATCTTCTGATCCGCTTAATTCAATAAGAGTATCTTGAGTTATTGGTACCGTATTTCTATAATTAAATACTCCGTTATATTTGAAACTTCTTGCATTTTTTTTGCTGGCTTTAGTTAAACCGTATGCATCATCTGTATCATCCCAAAACCAGAACTTTGTATTAACAATATAAGTAAATGAAATTTGATCTGTTCCTGTTTTTGCTAAATCAATAATTCTACATTCTATTTTTCTATCATCATAATCACTCAAAACATTATTATCTCCTTCGGATGGATCTGAAACTCTATCATTAACTATTAAAATTGGGTCTGTTGTTCCACCAATTCTACATTCAACATTATTATTATCGATAGATACAGAATCTATATCATGTAAAATTATAGCTTCATCATATGTTCCTACAATATCGGTAAAAAATTTTGAAAAGCAAGTCTGAAACGTAGCAACTCCGCCCCAGTCTGCTTCCATGTCATAACAGGCATCATGAATACTACCAAATGGTTTCCATTCTGAAGACATATGTGTACTTCCCATATCCACAGTATTGCTAGTTGGATCCCATACCACTGTTCCCAAATCAGAGGATATATATGCGGCAAAAACAACATTAATTGATATTAAAAGAATTAAAAAATTAAATATTTTTTTCATAAGAACTTATTTATTTCCTCCTCTGGCCATCCTGAATTTATTAAATTTTGTCTAATTGTATCATTTGTTTCTCCTGCTTTTCTTGCATCAGTTATAAATTTTTGAATTGGAGAAACTTTGTAATCTGATTTATCTTCATTGTCAAATTTATCTTTCTTTTTTATTAAAGATTTAATATTATTTAAAGGATTTACAAAACTACCTGTTTTCTTTCTTTCATAAAATTCAAAACCGCCTATTGTTCCTGCACCAAGAACAATAAATAATCCGAAAATTAAAAATCCGTATCCTTTTTCTTCAGACTCATTAGAAAAAATATCTGTATTTTGTGAATCCGAATAAGATCTAGTTTGTTGTTTTGTATATGTTGGATTTGAATAACCTTGAGTAGGAGAAGTGGGAATGTTTGTGTTTGTTGTGTTTGTTGTGTTTGTTGTGTTTGTTTTTTTAGGCGGTATTAGTTTACAGGATTTCGTTGATTGTCCAGTTAATTGACTTAATGCGTCGTCAATTTTTGGTTCATAACCAAATTTACATTGACATGTTTGTTCACCATCATTAATTGATCCAACATATAATGAACTATTTGTTCCTAAAATTGAATTTTTATACGAACTTGCACAAGTTTGTATTCCTGGCATGCTTAAATCAAGTATAAATTCTGAAGATAATCCATTTATATCTTCGACTTCAAAAACAACTTCACAAACTCTTGTTGGTCCGCACGAGGATTTTGATGGATAGGACATAGGGAATGTATATGAAAATTCATCTCCATCAAATGCTCTTTTGAATCCTGTATCATCTTTGTTTGCAGTAAATTGTCCCAAATATATTGAATCCGGACGACAGCTACATGGTGATCCTGCTACTGGAACTCCATCATATTCTGCATCGTTTAATGAACAAGAAACTGTTGAACTTTCTCTACATTGAAATTGTCCTGATACTGGTACCATTTGACCGTAACTTTCTTCTCTTTGTCCTGGATCAAATGAAACTTTAGTGATCTCGGCACCATCAAAAGTTTTCGCGGATAATACAAATGTTATTAATTCGCCAGGAATTATTGTATTTGAACCTAGACTTGTTTCAACAGATATATCAATTAATTCGTCAAAGTTTAATATTTCATAATAATTTTTTTGAAAATCTCCTGAAAAGAAATTTAAAGTAATGTTTAAACTATCTATTTCGGAATGTGAAAAAGTAGGATTTTCTTGAGTAGGCATACTAGCAAAAGTTAATAGCTCGCTGCCAGTTGACTCGGATATGGCAGAAGATAAGCTCACAGTAAAATCTGAAGGATCTGTATCTGAAACATCAAAAATAACTGGTTGATTTAAAGGAATTATATTATCTTTAATAACATAATCTGGATAATTTTGTAAAGAAATAGATACTTTTGGTTTAATTGGAGATTCGTGGCATTCTGTTACTATTTCGTAAGAGTTTGTAGATGTACAATCTAATAATTCGTATTCTTGAATGTCATCAAATTTTTTGAAACTAACAGTATTTTGATTGAAAGCAGTAGTACTCTGACCATTACTTAAACTTCCACCCATTCCTGCCACATAATTACATTTTTGTTCAAAAGTTAGTTCAGAAAATTCATCTGAGGTTTTTGGATTTTCGTTTGAATCTGTAGCTTTCCATATTCCGAATCTTTGATCTAACCAATCTTCGTTATAAAAAGTATGACTATTTGTTGGCTTCCATTCACAAATACCTTCTCCTAATTCGTACCAATTATTTACTCCTGAACGAGTATATTTGGCAGTTGATGTTCCAATACCTTTATTTAATCCATCTAGGTAGTCCCATAAATCTTTGGAATAAGTATAATTTGAACAATCAGAACTGGAACCAATATTTTTTGGAGGATTATTTACTCCATCAATTTCTAAATAACATACATTATTTGAACAAGTATTTGAAGGAATATTATAAGTAGTTAATAGATCGTTATATTCGCCAAAAGATTCTACAGCAGTATTGTTACAAAGCCAATAAGATCCATCTCCTTCGGAATCATTACAGGATATTTCAAAAATATTACCTGATTCGATACATGAAACTCCGTCTGTGTGACCTAATTCAGTTAACTCATCTTTGATTAATTCTGAGTTTTGAGACAAGTTTAATGGTAAACCGCTATAAAGAACAAAATATACTCTATCTGATCCATCTGATTCGAGTATAGGATCTAATGTTCCAGGATCCTCTATTATTAAATCTCCTGTTCCGATATCTCCTGTTCCGATATCTCCTGTTCCGCTAATAGGGTCGGATGGAACTTGAAAATCATAGTGTATAGTTGCAAAAACTGAACCAATTATTAATATTAAACTTGTAAGAAGAATTAATTTTCTCATTCTAATTTATAAGTTTCAAGCAAGTATTTTATCTCTGAATGATATTCCCAAGATACTCTGAGTAACTCTTCCTCCAACTTAACTCTAGTAGATTTATATACATAGTTTTCAAAAAATAATTTTAAGAATCCAAAAAGAGGGAAATTTGAATTCCATTTTCCTGCTACATCTCCTTCGATTGTTGCAGATAAGGTCATGTTAACAATTCCTTTTTGTAATTTTTGTTTAGATTTTCCTATTGTTGCTTCGACATCTTTAACTTCTAAAATTTTCCAAATTATGTCAAATTTGTGTTGAGTATAATCATCAATCATTTTTTCACAGAGCCAATGTATTTCGTAATTTTTTCCTGCGGGAGTTACTTGTTCTACATATTTTGTTTCTATAGCGTCAAAACCTCTCCAACTTAACCAGTCTTTTGCGTGTGTATAAAATTCTTGAAAATCAAAAACAATTTCTCCTTTTGTAACTTCGACTTGATTTATGAGTTTCTTAGCTAAGGTCATATGTTTTTAAGCTGTGAACTAATATAAAGATTTCTGGAAAAAAAGATATTAAACAATGTTTTTGAAAGTTCCGCCAGTTGATGCTTGACCTGAAAAGTCAATATCGAAATAGAATAATGTTCCCACTGGATATGTTGTAACATTAATTAGACATCCTGATGTTAAATTCATAACCAATGTTTTCTTTGCAGATACGCCTAAATCTGTTCCGAATCCTGAAACTGCTGCTGCGTCAGAGGAGGAATTTACATTTTGAGTAGAACAAATTAATGCTTGGTCTTTATCTTTAAGCAATAAAGTTGTTGTTGGAGAAGATGATCCTGAATCCATAGGAATTGGTTGAGCTCCTACGTTTGAAATAACTAAAGTTAAATTGCCACCAGTTTCACTTGTTTCACCTTCATATTGAGCTAAATCAACTAAAATTTGAGAATTAAGATATTCATTTAATGAATCTCCGAATTGTTCTGAACTACCTGTGAAAGATGATTGTAATCTAAGTACCCAGAAAAATGCTGCACCTGCTGCTGCAACAGTCATCATCATTAAAAGAATAATTGCAATAATAGGTGTAATTCCTTTTTTGCTTTTTATTCTTAAAAACTTCATTTTAATCTTCTAATTAATCTTGCAAGTAAAATTGCTACAACTAATAAAACGACACTTGAGAATGCTGTAAAGAATGTTGTTAAAGATATCCAGCTTAATTCATTTAAAGATACTGCTGTAGATGCTTGATTGATTAAATAAAGAACTGAAACAATCCATACAGTTAAAACTGCTAATAATCCGCCTTCAACAAAATCAGGTTTATCTTGTCGTCTCATATAAATTAATTGTTTTATTGTTTATATAGTTTTTTGAAAAATTACATTTGGTCAGGTAATTCTTGTTTCATTTGCTTTGCTGCAATAATATCATCAATTCTTAAAAGCATGATTGAAACATCACTTGCAGATGAAATTGCTTGTTTTTTTATTTTACTTGGTTCTATAACACCATTTTTCCACATATCTTCAACTTTTCCGTTGTAAACATTTAATCCAAAATATACATTTTTACTATCATGTTTTGACTTTAATGAAGCCAAAGTATCAATTGGATCTAGACCTGCATTTTCTGCAAGAGTTACTGGAATAACTTCTAAAGAATCTGCAAATGCTCTTATTGCTAATTGTTCTCTTCCCGAAAAAGAATCTGCGTATTTTCTAATTCCACTCGATAAAGCTAGTTCAACAGCTGCTCCGCCTGCAACTATTTTTCCTGTGGATAATGCCGCCGAAAGATCGCCAATAGCATCAGTTAATGCTCTTTCGATTTCAGAAACAACATGTTCACTTCCGCCTCTTACAAAAAGAGTAACGGACTTTGGATTATTACATTTTTCAACAAAAGTCATATGTTCTCCGGAAATTTTTCTTTCTTCAACTAATCCTGCAGAACCTAAATCTTCTTCTGAAATTTCTTTAATTGAAGTTAAAATTTTTGCACCAGTTGCTTTTACTAATCTTTTCATATCTGATTCTTTCATTCTTCTAATCGCGAAAATATTATTTTTGGCAAGATAATGTTGAGCAACATCGTCAATACCTTTTTGACAAAATACTGCATTTGCTCCAGAATCGGTAATTCTTTGAACCATTTCTTTTAACATTCTTTCTTCTTGTTCAATAAATTCTTGAACTTGAAGCGGAGAAGTTATTTGAATTTTTGCGTCAATTTCGGTATCTTTAACTTCGATTGGAGTGTCTAATAACAATACTTTTACATTTTTGATTAATCTAGGCATTGAAGTATGAACTCTTTCTTTATCGATAACTAAACCGTCGATTAATTCAGAATTTTCAGTATCAGAACCTGCCTTTTTTTCTATTTTAATATCGTTCAGATCTATAATAATTTGATTATCTGTTTCTTCTGCAACTTTTTTGATAGCAGAAACTGACATGGACGCTAATTTTTTCTTAGTTTCTAATTCTACATTTTTACCAGTCATAGCAGTTATTGAAATTTGTTCTAAAAGTTTAGTATCTTTTATTAAAATTGGATTTGAAATTTTATTCAATATTTCTTGAGCTTTTCTGGCTGCAAGTTCATAACCTTTAGAAATTACTGTGGGGTGGATATTTTTTTCAATAAGTTTTTCTGCATTATTTAATAATTCTCCTGCTAAAATTACTGCAGTAGTTGTACCGTCACCAACTTCTGATTCCTGTACTTTTGCAACTTCAACTAACATTTTTGCAGCCGGATGTTGTACTTCCATTTCATCAAGAATTGTAACTCCGTCATTTGTTATAGTTACGTGGCCCGAAGAACTTACAATCATTTTATCCATTCCTTTTGGACCTAAGGTAGTTCTAACGGTATCAGCTAAAGCTTTAGCTGCAGCAATATTTGATTTTTGTGCATTTTTTCCAGAATCTCGAGTAGATCCTTCTGGTAAAATATAAATAGGTTGCATATTATTCATTTCAAATCTTAGTGAGTAAGATTTTTAAGAGGTAGTTTTAGCAAGAATTTTAATATAAAACAACAATATAATTTATGAACGATGAATTCGAATTAATTTCGGTTAAAGAACTTAAAAATTTGAAAGAAGAGTTAATTGAATTGAAGAAATCTCCTAAGATTAAATCAAATTCAAATAATCCTAAAGAATATGTCAATATATTTAATTCAATATCTCGAATTGAAAATAAATTTGAGATTACAATAAAAAATTTGAATAAAATGATGAATAAACTTGATAAAATAAGTTCTATTTTTGATTCAGATATTCAAACCGAAGAAGAAGATATTAACAAATTAAATGAGTTAATTTCCAGGCTGGAAAACTTAGAAAAATCAAACAAAGAGCTATCCGATAAAACTGAATCATTGCATAATTCGATAAAAAGAAAATCTTATTTCAATGAAAGATTTCCTAATGGATTATCATTAAAATATAAACGTACAAAAACTCTGTAAAACTTATATACTAAGATAAACATTTTTTTTATGAGAAAAGGACTTACTCCAGTTATAGCTATGATATTACTTCTTATGATGACCGTAGCTGCAGCGGGTGCAAGTTTTTATTGGTTACTTGGTCTTCAGGGCGAGCTTCAGGGCGGAACTCAGCAATTTCAAGAGCAAACATTTGAAAGAATGACTTCCGATGTTCAGTGGATGAGTGCAAGTTTTGAAAGAAATGGGACTGGCGACGATAATGGAACATTGATGTTAACTATTATGAACACTGGAACAACCAAAATACCAATAAATAATGGTACAACAAGTCCGAAGGTTCAATGGACATTATATGATTCTGAGCAAGATTTCATCTGTACTTCAGACTGGTCAAATACTGCAGACATAGTTATTTGTAATAGTGGATGTACATCCGAATTAGCACTAAAGGAAGTAAGAACAATCAATTTAACCGTTGATGGCAATAATTCATGTAGTTTAAATTCAACTACGACTTATCCGGATGACACATTAATTTATGTTGATATATCCTTTAGTGGTAAAACCACAACATCAGGAACTTTCAGGGTGGATACCGATGATTAATAAAAAGGGACTTACTCCAATAATAGCAGTAATATTATTGATGATGATGACGGTTGCTGCAGCAGGTGCAGGATTTTTCTGGTTTGTTAGAATTCAAGGAGAATTACAATCTGGAGGGGAAAATTATGCAACAGATTTAGGTGAAACTATAAATTCCAATCTATATGTGGTTAATTCAGAATATGATTCCGGGGATTTAAAATTAATCGTAAGAAATACTGGAGGAGTAAACATACCTGTAAATAAAGGTCTTGATTCGCCTACTACTTCGATAATTCTGAATCAAGGAGATGGTCAAGTAATTTGTAATACTTTCTTAGGAAGTACAATTGCTGAGTGTACAAAAGGTTGTGGGAATGACATACTTGTTGGTGAAACTCAGGAAATTAACATAGATCTATCGGGAGATTGTTCTCTTACAAGTTATTCTGAAGATACTAGCATTTCATTTTCTATGGACTTTTCTGGTAAAGCTGGCACAGGCGGAGAATTCAGATTATAATAAGAGTTATATTAAAAAAATTAATATATTTTTATGAAGGGTATATCTGAAATATTATCTATAACAATTGTAACATTAATTACTTTAACTGTATTTTCAGGTTTTTTTTATTGGTATTCGAATATTTCGGAAGATTCTAAAATTGGTTCAGAAGATTACACTAAAGAAATACAAAGTCAAATAATTACAACTTCAAATAAAATAATAGATGACTTGTATGATGTTTCAAAGGAAAAAAACATTAACAATTTTGGAGAATTAACCTATACTATTGAAGCAGAAGATGGTCCAATTTCAATAGATTCAGAAGATTCAAGTTTTTCTCTATATGAAGGATATGGTTCGAATACTGAACTAATTTGTTCAGATTTTGGTTTAAATTGTAATTGTGAAAATGAAATACAAAAAATCTTTGGAGTTTTAGTTAATAATGATACTACTAAAGGAATATACTTTTTAGAATATGATTCGATTAATGGCTTTTCTGAAAAACAATTGAAAATTTTTGGAAATTCAAATAATATTAGAAGATGCGATATAAGATATTTTGATCAATTTGTTGAGGGCGGAAATGATTGTAATGAGCCTAAAAACTTACTTGCAACAGGTTATTGTACTGATGATGATTCTTTTTATGAAAAAGCCACATTCGTTTTAGATTCAAATTTAGATGGTAGTTACTATGATCTTTATGATACTGGAGATTTAGAAAAAATATTTGATGTTCAATTTGTAAATGATATTTTAGTTGATGATACATATCATTTATTCTCTGGTGCTTTTACAGATTATTTCAATGATTCAAATTACAATAAACAAGTTCTGTCTTTTAGCGATTTGATTTACGGAGATTATGAAAATCTAGGTTCATTTGGATTACTTCCAACTGAAACAGGAAATGCTGGATTGGCAGTAACTGCGATGGAACTTGTTTATCGAAATAATTATCCTGCTTTACTCTTCGGAACCAGTCACGAAGAAGCAACTATAACAGGTGGAGCATATTTGGCAATTTCAGATGAACCTGAAAATAATGCAATATTCCAGGGAAATTTTAGGGCTTTTACTTCAGGATTTGATTGTCCATATGATATGGGTACTTTCTTAAGTGCAGGATTTGATATAGCTAAAATTGCCAATTGCGATATTGATTTTAACTCAGTAGTAGAAATTGTTAAAACCGACTTGGTTGAAGATACTTATATTGATTCAGATCCTGTTATTTTAGGTTTAAATGAAGTTACAGATGGAATCACAACTTTACCGATTGCAGTATTTTTTACAGATTATAATTACACTTCAACAAGAATTTATAACTTAGATTTAAGTACACTTGGTTTACCGCTTGATGTAAAAATTACTCATATGTTTTATGATGATTCAAATGATAGAGTTTTTATTTTACTTGAGTCGACTATTCCTGGTTCTTTAACTACTCAAGTTATTGTGATTGATCATAATTTTGTTACATTAACTCCTCATTTAATCGAATTGAGTGGTGCAATAGACCCAAGTCTTGATGTGGAAAGTTTTACTGTAATAAATAACACTTTATTTTTTGGAGGGAATTATAATGATGGTATGGGAACCAATCAATCGGAAATATATACTGCCGTATTTGATGAAGAAACATTTGGATTATCTTCCGTTAATAGAGTGTATAGTAACAATACATTTTACTCTGTTTCAAATTTAGTTACTTTGAATTTATGTGAAGAAAAATCTCCATATTTAGAAACGGAATGTGATATAAAACGAGGAGAATCTTGTGAAATAATTTTAAATATTGAAGATACTGATTGTGATATATCGGATTATCCTTCTGAAACTCAATTTTCTTCAACTTTAACATTTGGAAAAAATAAAATCTATGAAATATTTAAGAAAGGGAGTGATCCGAGCGAGGAAACGGATTTAGTAGTTGTATGAAAGGACAATCTCAAGTTGTTGGATTTACAGTAATAACACTAATAATGCTATCTATAACTTCAATTGTATTTCTTTGGGCACAGCCATTAATAGAAAGATCTGTTGATTTTAACAACATAGATAGAATGGAAAATCAAATGATTAAACTAGATAATGCAATTAAAGAAGTTGCATATGATAAATCTCAAAAAAGTATTAAATTTCAAATAGATTCTGGAAATTTAATTTGGGAAAGAAATAATACAATTAACTATTATTCCGATCAGAATTTGCCTTTTTCTTCCGGTGAAAAGATATTAGTTAAGGGAACTTTAATAGGATCGGATAATACAACTGCAACAAGTCCGTGTTATAATACTTCAATAAATGGTAGTGTTGGATTGGATGAATCTTCTTGTCTATATAAACAAGGTTCAAATTTTCAATTATATTATCCGGTTTTAAACGACACATCGGGAAATTGTTTTGCAATAAGAGTTATACCTGGTAAAAATGCAGGAACTTCGGAAGGTACATATACAATAGAATTAAAGTATAATCAAACAATAACAACAGCATATTCTATTGACAATGGATGTTCAACAATTTACAAACCAGAAATAATATTTAATATAAAATGAAGGGGCAAATAAATATAATATACATTGGAATTTTAACTTTAATTAGTATCGCAGTTTTTGGAACTATTTTAATTTGGAACTTTTCTGTAAGCGAATCAACTTCAAATGAATTTAACGAAAAACAAATGGAAATAATTGCAACTCAAATATCTGAAGACATAAACTATTTATCTACTTTTGATAAAAATTCAGTTTATACGATTAAAAAAGATTTACCATCGACTATTGGTGAAGATGATTATTGTATTAGATTAAATCAAGATGAATTGGGAAACAAAAGAATATATGTTTCTAAAAAGGGGAATTCACTATCTTATAACTCTTTCAAAAAAACGGATTTTTACATAGATTTCAATAATAAAGAGTTAAATTTTGAAAATTCAATATCTTGTGGCGGTAAAACAAATATTGTAAAAACTCAAAACTCAATTGAATTAACAACGTCATTAACTTCGGCAGCAACTATTGTTGACGCTCCTCCGACTATATCTACAATAATAGATACTTCGACTAACGAAGACACTTCAAAAGATATTACTTTTACTGTTTCGGATGAAAATTTAGCTTCTTTAGCACTTTCTGCAATTTCTGGAAACACTACTTTAGTTAATCAAACTGCAAACGGAGGATTAATTATCCCATCTGCGTCAGGATCTTCAAGAACTCTTACAATTAATCCAAATAATAATCAAAATGGAATAGTGGAAATAAATATAACTGCAACGGACGGATCTTCTCAAACAGATATCGAATCATTTAATTTGACAATAAATTCTGTTGATGATGGTCCAACAACGCCAACCGTAATTTATTCGCCTTCTTCAAATAGAAAAGTTGGTGATTCCTTAACTTGTGTCGCATCAAGTACTGATCCGGAAGGAGACTCAATAAGTTATTCATATCAATTTAGAAATGGTTCTGAATCTGGAACCATAATTCAAGATTTTAGTTCAGATAATACCATTGACTCTATTTCTGCAACTTATGCTCATGAAGCAATTTATTGTATTGCTTATGCAACTTCAAATTCAATTGATTCTTCTAGCAGTATTGCAACTATTACTATCTCCAATACTGATCCGAGTTCTGCAAGTCTATCTTCCAATACAATTAATGAAGGATCTAGTCCGGGTACTGCTGTGGGTGCAATAACTTGTACTGATGTGGATAATGATGTTTGCAGTTATACAGAGTATGCACCAGGTCATAACGGATCTTCCATATTTGAAATAAGCGGTACATCTATTGTTCTATCTAGTGGTCAAAATTTAGATTTTGAAACGGATAATAGTTATAATTATTCTGTGCTAGTAGATGACGGTTTTGGGGGGGATATATATCAAGAATTTAACATATCTGTTACTGATATAAATGAGGTACCGACGGATATAACTCCTAACTCATTAACTATAAATGAAAATTCTCCAATTAATAGTGAAGTTGGTACTTTAACAGTAACAGATTCGGATTCTGGAGATTCTCATACTTTTACTGAATTAACGGGTGGAACGGGGGAATCTTATTTTAATATTAGTTCTTCTGGTGTTGTTGAAGTTGAAGAAAATTCAATACTCAATTATGAATCAGGAACAACAAGCTATACTTACGAAGTTAGAGTTACTGATTCAGGTTCTTTAACTTATAATGAAATAATTACAATTAATATTTTGGATGTTAATGAAGCTCCAGTAACTTTCGAAGATTCATATTCAATGGATCAAGATACAACATTGAATATTATTGAATCGGAAGGTGTTCTTGCTAATGATACGGACCCAGATTCCGATACTTTAACTGCAACTTTAGTTAATGATGTATCCACGGGATCGTTGAGTTTGGCTTCAGATGGTTCATTTACTTATACTCCGGTTATTGGATTTACAGGAACGGTTGAATTTAATTATTCGGCAGGAGATGGAGGAATAAGTTCATTGCCCGAAAATGTAACCATTACTGTAAATGCTGTATCAAATAATGCGCCGGTTGCTTCAGCAGATTCAGCCGCAGTAAATGAAGACACAACTCTTTCCGATACATTGACTGCTGCAGATATAGATGGAGACTCATTGACTTTTTCCATAGTTTCACAAGCATCAAACGGAGTAGCTACAATTACAAACTCGACAACTGGGGCTTTCAACTATGTTCCGGGCGCAAATTATAATGGAGCGGATTCATTTACTTTCAAAGCAAATGATGGAACAGATAATTCAAATACAGCTACATTTTCAATAACAATTAATTCGGTAAATGATGCTCCAATTTGGTCTCCAGTAATTCCTGATAAAACAGTGGGAGTTTCGGAATCCACTAACATAGATTTATTTACATATCATTTGGATGTTGACGGTAGTGATTTAGCAACAAGTTTTTCAATAAATTCAATATCTCCGCCATCGCCAGATTTTACTTGTAGTATAACTTCAGATCAATATCTTGATTGTATTTGGAATTCTGCTCCTCCCGCTCTGCCTCAACTATTTGATGTTACTGTTAATGCAGATGATGGAAATGGTGGAAGTGCTACGGATACGGTTGCTATAACAGTAGATCCTTCTGCAGGTGGAAGCTGTCAACCTATTCCTGATCCGAGTCTTTGTGATCCTACTTATGATCCTGAAGAGTATCCTGAAGCAAGTCATGATGGAAGAAGTTGTTATAGAAGTCAAGATGATTGTGATAACAGTGTATCTCCAATTGGAGCATATTTAGGATAACTAAAAAAACATATATAATAAAATAACAATAATAAATATGTTAAATAAGAGGGCAATCCGACTTTTAAATAAATATAAGAATAATAATTCAAATATCAATAAAAAAGAGATTTTACAGAATAATTCTAACATAAAAATTGATGAAGAAGTTGAAACAAAACTAAAAGTAAAATTACCGCAAGATCACATTTCACATAAGTCTGCAGAAGAAAATATATTGGAAGAATTAAGAAATGTTAATGAAAATTATCCTTTGATTACGGCAAATATAAATAATCAAACTATAATTCTTGCAAGTGCCCATATTTATTTTGATGATGAAAATCAAACTCTGAAGTATAATGTAATTGAGCCAAAATTAAATGAATATATGCATGAGATTATAAACAGAACAATTGAAGAATTACATGAGAATTTAGATTTAGAATTTGAAAATCTAAAAAATAAAGATGAAATTCAAAAATATTTACATAAAAAAATTGAAGATATATGGAATAAAATGAATTTACAACCATCGCCAGAAAATTCAATGATCTTGAAGTACTATACTGTGAGACAAGTTTCTGGATTGGAAATAATTGATGCCATAATGCAAGATCCGAATATTGAAGATATATCTTGTGATGGGATAGGAATGCCTATTTTCATATTTCATAGAAATCCAGTTTATGGTGAAATGTCAACCAATATTTCATTTAATTCTAAACAAGACTTAGATTCTTTTTGTATGAGACTTGCACAGAAGGCAAAAAGATCAATATCGGTTGCAAATCCGTTAATGGATGGATCTTTAGAAGATGGATCAAGAGTACAAATTACTTATGGTACCGATATTTCCAGAAGAGGAAGTAATTTTACAATAAGAAAATTTTTCAAAAATCCCCTTAGTCCAATTGACTTAATGAAATTTGAAACAGTTGATGCAATAACTTTAGCTTACTTATGGTATGCAATTGAAATGGAAAAATCAATTCTAGTTGCAGGTTCAACTGCATCAGGTAAAACTACTTTCTTAAATTCAATTTCATTATTTATAAGGCCAAATGATAAAATTGTTTCAATTGAAGATACTTCTGAACTTCAAATACCTCGCGCTAATTGGATTCCTCAAGTAACTCGAACCGGTTTTGGTCCTGAAAAATATGGTGAAATCGATATGCACAATCTTCTAAAATCTTCTTTAAGACAAAGACCCGATTATTTAATTGTTGGAGAAGTTCGAGGTGTGGAAGCTGAAGTATTATTTCAGGCCATGGCTACAGGTCATCCGGGCTTATCTACAATCCATGCAGACAATGTAGCGGCAGTAATAGATCGTTTGAGTACGCCTCCAATTCAATTGCCATTATCTGTACTTCAAAATTTGGATATTATTGTTTTCTTAGAAAAAATGAAGAAGGAAGGTAAATTTTTTAGAAAACTTAAGAAAGTAGTAGAAGTTGAAGGTTTTGATGCAAAGAATAAAGAACTAAAAATTAATGATGCGATTGTATATGATCCAAAAACAAATCAATTAACTAAAAATGAAAGTTTTATTTTATCCACAATAGCTGAGTCAAATGCAAAAAATCATGAACATGTTCTGGATGAAATAATGAGAAGATCTAATATTTTGAAATGGATGTATGAAAAGGAGATTACTAGATTTGAGGAAGTTAACAAAATAATTACTACTTATTACGCCAATCCTGAATCAGTATTAAATATGATAAAATGAATTTATCAAATCGAGCAACTAGTTTATTTGGAAAATATGTAAATTCTGAAAATTTTTTATTTAAAAATTTGAAACAAAAATTAAAACAAGCTAAAATAAAATTACCCGTTGAAACATATGGTTCCATTATATTTTTAGTGCTATTTTCGTCATTTATAGTTTCTCTAATTTTTTTATTATTTCTTAGTATTTTAACTGTGGGTATTAATTTTTCAGCAATACTAATGAATTTTATTGTTGCAATTTTTGTAGGACTAATTTGCGGAACTTTTACGTATTTTTATCCTAATTTTATTATTAGTGAAAAGAAAGGAAAAATTGAAAATTCACTTGCATTTGTTTCAATTTATATGTCGACATTAACAAAGTCTGGTTTCCAACCTCAAAATATATTCAAAATGTTGAGCAAATTTGATGATTATCCTGCTGCAGCAAATGAAGCACGGAAAATTAATCATGAGGTAAATAAATTGGGAATGGATTTACGTACATCAATCTCTAAAGCAATAGAAAGGTCTCCTTCTCCAGATTGGACGGAATTTTTATCGGGTATAAAAAATAGTATTGAATCAGGCGGAAACTTAGATAAATATCTTGAAGAAAAAGCAAAAGGATATACGGGAGATTACAAACGAAAATTAGAATCTTTTGGAAAAACTTTAACTTTATTGATGAACTTATACATAACAGTAATAATTGTTGGTACAATTTTTTTCATAATAGTTTCTTCACTAATGGGTGCAGTCGGTGGTATCTCTGTGGGAACTATAAAATTATTTCATTATATTACGGTATTTGGAGGTTTACCGCTTATAACAGCAATTCTAATAACTTTAGTTAAAAGTGCTTCGCCATGGTCAGAATAGAAGAACTAAAGAAACAAAAAAAATTATATTATACTCTACTGGCTCTGCCATTGCCTCTAATTTTGGGAGCTTTGGCTTTTGTATTTGGTGCATCTTCAACATTTGCAATAGCTTTGATATCAATTGGGTTAATACTTGTTGTTCTTCCTTCAATGATTTTATCTTTTTTAGAATTTAGAGATATTAAATCTTCGGAAGATAATTTTCCAAATTTTCTTGACGATTTGTCTCAATCTTCTTCTGCAGGGATGAATCTACCTCAGGCAATTTCGGTTGCAAGTAAAACTAGCTATGGTAAATTGACTTCCCACATCAAACAATTGAATATATGGTTAACTTGGAACATGGCATTCCCGGCCGCATGGAAAAAATTTACAAAAAGATTGGATGCAAGTCCGCTTATAAGAAGAGTTAATGGTATAATTATTGAAGCGTTTAATGGAGGCGGAGACGTGAATAAAACTCTTGGATCTTTAGCTGCCGATGTTAATATAATAAAAGATATGGAGGCAGAAAGAAGATCAATAATGCAACAGCAAATAGTAATTATGTATATTATTTTCTTTGTATTTATTGGAGTAATCATCGCATTATACAAAATTCTTTCTCCAATACTTTATGTTCAACAGATTGGTTCGTTTTCTGGAATTGGAATTCAAGGTTCTGGAACATTATCTATCGAATACTTTAGAAATTTATTTTTTGTAATGACTTTAGTTGAGGCAGTTTGTGCAGGTCTAATTGCAGGTCAAATTGCGGAAGAAAAATTAGTTGCAGGAGTAAAACATATTGTAATAATGACTGCAAGTACAATTTTAATTTTCTTTATTTTTGTATTTCCTACAACACTTTCCGTAGACATATCTGTTTATCCGAGTCAAACATTTACGGAAGGAAAAGTTACTTTTACAGGAAAAGCTTTTTCAGAGGGAGCTCCGGTAACGGGAGCAGATGTAACTATAATTGATTATGATAATACAATAATAAATTTATTTACGGATAATGCAGGAGAATTTAGATATGTTTGGAACGCTCCTGAAGTACCGGGAAATTATACTGTCGGTTTAACAATTGAACATGAGGGGGAAGTTAAGAGCTTTAGACGAAGTATCTTTGTAGAAAATTGAAAAAAGGGTATGCAGTAGGTGAATTTATTTTAGTATCATTTTTTTTTCTAATTTTAGTTGTTTTAATTATTAACAGATTTACAGATTATACTTTGATTGAATTAAATAAATTTGAAGATTATCAAGAATGTGAAAATTCAATAAAAAATTTTGAGAAACTATTTGATGACGAATTAGTAATGACTGCAAATTCAAATTTAAGTTCAATTATATCCAATTATACTTCTGAGGGAAATAACATCTCTATATTAAATTCCAATATTACTCAATTGGGATTTTCATCTGGGAAAAATAAACTAAATTATACCAGTTTAAATTTAATTTTTAATAATTTAAGAATATTTGATTGGAATGAATATGAAAATTCATATGATAGTTTTTCAATAAATGTTGAACCGTATGCAGTTAATGTTGAATCTATTTATTCCGATGAGTCGAATATAACCGGATTCTATGGTGAAACTAGAGCGAATATTTGGTTAAATGATTCGGTTACAAATTCGAACACAGTTCATTATACAATAGGATTAAGTGCATATGAAACTTCGGGCTACGATTCTATTTTTGAATTTGTTATTTTAATTCCAAATGCCACAGTATTGGGTTCATTAGATCCCGGATTGTCTAATTCTGGTTCTAATTCTCAATATCTGAAAATTAGTGGTTCAATTGAACCAAATACAAGCAGGGAAACAGTATATTTTTCATATTCTTCAGATACAACAAATTATATTGGATGGGGAGACGATTATGCAAACTATGGTTTAAATTATGAAGAGATACAAAATATTACTAAAAAAAATAATCTAATTATTTTTGATAAAATAAAATTTTATGATCAAGAAACTAAAAAGGAATTAGACATAGTTTTTGGAAACAATACAAATTTAAATTTAAATTGGGGTCCGGAAAATGCAGAAGGTTGTAAATATAGTAGAATATATTTAATTGAAGATGATTCAAAAAGAATTAATTACACAATAAACGGATTCGTTAAAGAAATAAATATTAATCCGAAAATTTATTCAAAGATTGAGGTTGTATCGAGATGAATAAGAAAGGATATGTTTATTTTATTGAAATTATTTTATCTTTAATATTTGTAGTTTTTTTATTTTTTTCTTTGAAACCGAGCACTGCGGAATACGAGTATGATGATAAATTTTCACAAGATATTCTGTATATTTTATATTATCAAGATTTGATAAAATATGATCTTAATGATACTAATTCATTTGAGAGTTATGTAAATAATAGTATAGTCGGTCTTATTGGATATACAAAAGATTTTGAAATTAATTATAATCTTGATGAAACTTCTTTTAGTGGTAACTCGAATAAAGTAAATAGTGATTTATCCAATGGATATATTCATTCTAAAAATTTGAATAATAATTGGTATACAATAAACCTGTATACTTGGAGTAAATTATGAGAGGTCAATTTTTCTTAATAGGCATAATTGTTACTGCAGTAATATTATTGCTATCTCTAAATGTTTTATCCTCGAATGAAAAAATATTTTTATCAGACGATAAGGAAAAGTATTTTGATAATTTTAACTTTGCATATGAATATTCGATTCCAGGAAATTGGGAATATTTTGATGAAGCGTATCGCAGCACAATTGGAATATGTATAAATCCGTCCAATCAAAGTATGACAAATTGGTGGAATACTTCTATTAAGTTAAATAGCGAAAATGATTGTGTTTTTACCTCAGAAAACTATCATGTGACGCAGGGTAATGAGTGTACTTTATTTATCAATGCATCAAACTTATCTTCTTATTTAGATTCAGATACTAATTGTGGTAATTTTATTTTCTATTACAATTCGACTTCGGGTATTGAAGAAAGTAATGCGTCACAAGGAACAACTGGATTGAATATATCTTTGGTTTCAGAAGAATCAATTACTAATTCGCCTATAAATTCTTCAATAAATATAACTAAATTTTACTTAGAAAAAAATATTCTGGTAGATGAGACTGCTTATTCTTCTGGTACATACACTATAAATTATAGTTCTGAAAACTTAGATTTTGAAGGAACAATTTAGTTATAAATGTAATTAAATAAACAAATTTATGTTAGTTTCAAGTATAAAAGATAAACTTCCTGAAAAGTTTTTCAAAACAATTGAATTTGAAGAATTTAGACCTTCTCAAAGCAAAGCAATAGATAGGGGACTTTTGGAAAGTAAAAATATGTTAATATGTTCTCCGACTGCTTCGGGTAAAACTTTTGTTGCAGAACTAGCCGGAATTAAAAGTATAATTGAAACTGGTGGTAAAATGATTTATATTGTTCCGCTTAAATCTCTTGCAACTGAAAAAGCAGAAGAATTCAAAAAGTATGAAGAAATTGGAATTAAAACGGCAGTTTCAATAGGAGATCCAGAATCAAAAGATCCGTGGTTGGCAAATGCAGATATAATCGTATGTACTAGTGAAAAATTCGATTCATTATTAAGACATAATATTTCTTGGTTAAATAAAATTAAAGTAGCAGTATTTGATGAAATTCATTTAATAAACGATTCAAATAGGGGACCAACATTAGAAGTTATAATAACTTTGTTGAAAACTTTGTTAAATAAAATTCAAATTATTGGACTTTCAGCAACAATTGGAAATCCAAAAGAACTTTCAGATTGGTTAGAGGGCGAATTAATTCAAGATTCTTGGCGTCCAGTAAAACTTATTCAAGGAATTTATGCAGATGAAGAAATAAACTTTGAAAAAAAAGTAATACCTGTTGAAAAAATAAAAAATGATGCAACTTTATCTTTGGCATTAGATACAATAAATTTGGGTAAACAAGCACTAATATTCTGTCCAACAAAAAAATCTGCTCAATCAACTGCCAAAAAAATTTCAAATTTAATAAAATCTGAACTAAATAAAGACTTATCTTCTAAAATTAAATCTGCCGCAGGAGTTCCCACAATGCAATGTGAAGAACTTGGTGATTGCGTAAGCAAAGGTATTGCATTTCATCATTCAGGTCTTTTATCAAAACAAAAAAAAATTGTTGAAGAAAATTTCAAAAATAATATAATAAAAATAATTTGCTGTACGCCAACTCTTGCGATGGGAGTTAATCTTCCTGCATTTAGAGTTATTATGAAGAGTCTAAAAAGATATGGAAAAAGAGGAATGGATTGGATACCCGTATTAGAATATCATCAAATGACGGGTAGAGCAGGAAGACCAAAATTTAATGATTCTCACGGAGAGGCAATTTCAATAGCAAAAGATAATTCTGAATTTGATTACATAAATGAATCATATTTAAGAGGAAGTGCAGAAGATTTAACTTCAAAATTGGGAGTTGAACCGATACTAAGATCGGTTATATTGAGCTTAGTTGCATCAGGATTTGTTATAAAAGAAGAAAAATTAATTGAATTTTTTAGTAATACATTTTATGGTTCTCAATTTGGTAATGACTTTGGTTTTAAAATTAAAATATTATCAGCATTATCTGATCTTGAAAAATTTAAATTTCTTAAAAGAACGGAAACATCTATAATTCCAACAGTGGTGGGAAAAAGAGTTTCTGAATTATATATTTATCCTGATGCTGCTTTTGAAATAATTAATAATTTTGAAAAGATGTCTAATATTTTTGAAGATTTACCTTTCTTACATTCAATAAGTTCAAATTTAGAAATGAGTCCGTGGTTATCTTTACAAAAAAAAGATTATGAATATATCGATATCTCTTTATCTGAAATTGAAGACAAATTAATAAATCCAATTCCATATCAATGGGATTATGAATATGATGAATTTTTAAGAAAAACAAAAACTTGTTTTGTATTGAATGAATGGATAAATGAGAGTAATGAAAAAGAAATATTTGAAAACTATAATGTTGCACCTGGATTGATGAGAGATATTTCTAATAAATGTGAATGGTTACTTTATGGTGCTGCTGAATTGGCCAAGGTGACTGGAAATTTAGATAAAGTTAGCGATATAACTAAACTAAAAATAAGAATTAAAAATGGAATAAAATCTGAATTACTGCCGTTAATTAGATTGAAAGGTATTGGAAGAGTGAGGGCAAGAAGATTATTTGGATCGGGATTAAAATCTTTACAAAATTTAAAATCTGCAAATATAGAATTGCTTTCTGATATTCTCGGTGAAAAAACTGCAATATCTGTTAAGAAACAATTGAATTTATAAATTTCTTGAAAAAATTAAAAAAGCAGTATGACCGATTTGTTGGGATTTCGGTCGAGATATTTTTCCATCGAAAGTCCAAGGTCTTTCGGATATTTCGATGATTCTTTCGATCAATATATTATTTTTGTCTGCAAATGTTTTAAATTCTTGAATTTGAGAAACTTGCGGAAGATAGCAAATAATGTGTCCGCCAATCTTAACATTATTTTTTAATGTTTTAATTTTCCAAGGTTCTGCTAAATCTAAAATAATTGCATCAAAATTCTTTTCAGAAATATTTTCATAAACGTCACCCAATTTACTTTTTATATTTTTAAGATTTAAAGATTTAAAATTTGTATTTGAAATATTATAATTTTGTTCAGATTTATCATAAGTAACAACTTTACCTTTTGGTCCAACAACTTTAGAAAGAAAAGATGCCATCCATCCTGACCCGGTGCCTGCGTCAATTACTTTTGAACCAGAACCGATACCGGAATAAGAAATTATTGTACCTGCGTCTTTTGGTAAAATTATTTGAGGTCCTCTTTTTGATTTTTTAAGTAAATCAAAAAAATTTGGTTCAATTACTGTAAAGAGAGTTCCTCTAGATGATTCAATTTTATCTCCGAATTTTTTAATTTTTGATAAATCAACATTGCCTTCTTTAATGTGAAATAACTCTTTCTTATAATTTGTTAAATATCTTGAATTTTCTGAAATTAATAATATTTTAGTATTTTTTTTCATATATTGAGATCAAAAACGCTATTATAAATCTATTGAAGTGGTTAGGTTTTAAAGTATTACTTACTCTAAATTTATTATGAATATAAAAAAGATTTATACAAAAAATTGGAAAAAATTGATGATTATACCAATTATATTCTTTTTATTATCTTGTGGAATTTTATATAATAATTATCAGGAAACTGGAGAATACATAAACAAAGATGTTTCTTTGAAAGGCGGTTATCTTATTACAATTAAAACAGATTCTCAAATATCTGATGAATATAATTCAAGAGAATTAGTCGCAGTTGGTTCTGGAAAAAGATTAGGATATACAGTAGAATATGGCGGAAATGAAATTGATAATTTTATAACCAAATTGTCTTCTGAATTGAATTCCAATCAATACAGTATCGAAGAATTATCTCCTTCTATTGCAAATAGATTCTGGGAAGGAACAATTAAAGCAATATCTATTGCAATACTTGCGATGTCTGGAGTTATGTTGTTGTATTTCAGAAGGTTTGTTCCGGCATTTGGAATTATTATTTCAGGTATATCAAACATTGTTAATACTTTGGCAGTACTGACTTTACTCGGAATAAATTTATCTTCTTCGGGTATTGCAGCATTATTAATGTTATTAGGTTACTCCATTGATTCAAATATTGTGCTGACTTCAAGAGTATTAAAAAATAAACATCAAAAACTAGAGGATAGAATCTTTTCAGCATTTGAAACAGGTATGACAATGACAATTACCTCAATTGTTGCATTAACAATTTTATATTTAACAAGTTCTGCTGAGATTCTTAAAGTCATATCAGTTACATTAATAGTAGGTTTATTATTTGATATGGTTAATACTTGGATACAAAATGCAGGAATTTTGAGGTATAGTCTGAAATGAAAAAAATAATTTTATCCGGAAGAATGATTTTACTTATATTTTTCCTAATTATGTCTTTGGTTGCAATTTCTCCTAAACCTTTTGCAGAAGGTTTTATGATATATAATGTTGAAAAAAATTCTTCTGCGGAGTTTGCGGGAATATCTGTCGGAGAGAAATTAATATCAATAAATGAAAATTTAATAATAACTTCAGATGATTTGAACAATCTTGATATTGATTATGGAGAAATAATTACAATCAAAACTTCTGAAAATAATTATAAAATTTTATACTACGGAGATTTTGGATTTGAATTGAGAGAACAAAAAACATCCAATATTCAGAAAGGTCTGGATTTGGTTGGAGGAGTAAGAGTTGTTCTAAAACCAACTGTGGATTTATCTGAAGAGCAAATTATTGACACTCTGGATTTACTTGAAAAAAGACTTAATGTTTTTGGAGTGAGTGATTTAACAATAAGAAATTCTCAAGATTTGGAAGGTACAAATTATATTATTATCGAAATTGCAGGAGCAAATAAAGAAGACGTTTTGAATTTAGTGTCAAAAAAAGGAGTTTTTGAGGCAAAAATAGGTGAGGACGTAGTTTTTACTGGCGGTAAAGACATAAAATCGGTATGTAGAAGCGTAGAGTGTGCGGGAATTCCCGCTCAAAATGGATGTTATCCTACTGAAAACGGATACCAATGTAGAAACTTTTTCAGAGTAGATATAACTCCCGACTCTGCAGAATTACACGGTTCAATTACAGAAAAATTATCTGTAACAAACGGATATTTGGATAAAAAATTAGATTTATTTTTGGATAATGAATTGATAAGTAGTTTATTTATATCTGAGAGTTTGAAAGGTTCTAGGTCAACATCATTCACTATTCAAGGTTCTGGAGAGGGAATTAATGAACAAGATGCAATCACAAATTCTTTGAATAATATGAAGGAAATGCAGACTCTATTAATTTCAGGATCGCTGCCTTATGAAGTAGAAGTTGAAAGAGTCGATTTAATTTCTGCAGAATTGGGAGAAAGTTTTTTCTCATCTGCAATATTGTCTATTATTCTGGCAATTTTTGGAGTTGCAGGGGCAGTATTTGTACGATATAGATCGTGGAAAGTTTCGGTTCCAATTATGATTACTGGAATTAGTGAAGTTGTGATAATTTTGGGATTTGCTTCTTTAATCAGATGGAATTTAGATTTGGCAGCAATTGCAGGAATTGTTGCAGCAGTTGGAACGGGGGTTGACGATCAAATTGTTATAACTGACGAAGTTATGAAAGGAATTAAATTAGATACTACTTGGAGAGAGCGTATGGCAAAGGCGTTTGCAATTATTTTTGCAGCATATTTCACTATGATCGTTTCAATGTTGCCATTATGGTTCTTGGGTGCAGGTGTATTGAGAGGATTTGCGTTAACTACTATAGTTGGAGTAACAATTGGAGTATTTATTACAAGACCTGCATTTGCTAAAATGATTGAAACATTAAAATAAAAAGCAAGCCAAAGCTTGCTAATTTTTTGCAAAATTAATTTATTTATTACTTCTTTTTGCAGTTGTTTTTCTAGCACCAGTTGATCTTCTTGAAGTAGTAGATCTGCCTGCTGCGACTCTTCTTGAAGATGAAGCTCTTGATCTTGTAGAAGTTGATCTTGATCTGGAATTAGATCTACTTGCAGAAGATTTACGGGCAGTAGTTGCTCTGCCTGTGGTTGTTCTTCTTGCAGCCGTAGTTGATCTTCTTCCAGAAGATCTACTTGAAGATCTTGTTGAACTTCTTCCAAGTAATCTTCTCAATAATGTTCGCATAATGAAAATATATATTGAAGTATATAAATATATCACTAAGTTTTTTAAGGAAAATTAACAAAAATAATATGGTTTTAGAAGCATTAGGAAATCCTTCGTATTTACAAAAAAATCCCAAGGAACTATTTATACTTTCTTTTTCATATACTGCCATTGCAGTTCTACTTTCTCTATGGATTTTTCCAGAATATGCGGGATTAACAATGGTATTTTTTTCAGTTATGGCAACAATTCCGTTAATGTTAAAGATGATATTATTTGAAGAAAAAAAATATATGTCAAACCCTTATGATGAAAAACATATAGGTGCAATTAAGTTTTTTGTATTTATGTTTCTAGGTATGGTGGGTGCATATACTTTGTTTTTTGTAATGTTGCCTGAATCTTCTGTATCAAATCTATTTAGTATTCAATTAGAAACCATTAATCAAATCAATACAGATATAAGTAAAACAATAACAGGAAAATATATTGGAGACTTATTTTCAATCATATTGATTAATAATCTCAAAGTGATGGTATTTGCATTACTTTTTTCATTTATTTATGGATCTGGAGCAATATTTATTCTTACTTGGAATGCATCAGTAATTTCTGTTGCAATTGGTAGTTTAATTCGTAAAATGATTTATGTGGCGGGAAGTGCTACTGGATCCGTTTCTGTGACTGGATATTTTGGCGCCATTACTACAGGATTATCGAGATATTTATTGCACGGTATTCCGGAAATTGGTGCTTATTTTGTAGCTGGTCTTGCAGGAGGATTAATATCTATAGCAACAATAAAATATCAAATGAATGATTCGAATTTTAGTAAAATTATGAGAGATGTTTTATTTTTAGTATTTATTTCGATTTTACTAATTGTTTTATCTGCGATTGTTGAAGTTTCAATATCTCCGATGATTGCGTAATAGCTTTTTTAAATTTAAGTTTCTCTTAATAATATGAGCGAAGAATATATTGATTTTACAAAACAAATTGAATTTTTTAAAAATAAGATTACAAAAATTAAAAATTATAAAAATTTAGAATATATGATTTTAGGATCAATTATGCTTTTTGCGTTTTATTTGAGAACGTTGAATTTGAAATTACTTCAAGGTAAATATTTGTTGGGTTTGGATCCATATTATTATTTGAGACAATCTACTGAAATCTTAACTTATGGGAAATTGCCGTTTCCCGATTTGATGCGAAATGCTCCTTTCGGTATAGAAAAAAGTTTTGATTTGTTTCCTTATTTTTTAGCATATTTATCTAAATTTTTTGGATTGTTTGGATTTACTGTCACTGAAACGCACATTTTATATCCTTCAATTATAATGGTATTGTCTTTAATTCCGTTATATTTTGCAATTAAATTAATATTTGATAAGAATATTGCATTATTATCGGTATTTATTTTAAGTATACTTCCAGCATATTTATTTCGTACAATGTCCGGTTTCTCAGATCATGAGTCAATATCTATGTTTTTCATCTTCTTGACATTCTATTTTTTAATTAAGTCTGAAAAAGAATCAAAAAATAAAGGGTATATATTTTCGAGTTTGGCTGGATTTTGTACGTTTTTGATGGCCATATTATGGAATGCTTATCCATTTTTATTTATTATTATTGGAAGTTATTATCTGCTGCAGCTTTTTTTCTCAAAGATAGATTACAAAAAATATTTGATTTTCTTTATATCCTTACTTATTCCGTTTATTTTATTTAAACCGATCAACTTTGGAGATATAGGCCTATTATATTTAATTTTAATTTCTCTGGTTATTTTATTAAATGAAAAATTTAATTTTGAGAAAAGAATAAATATTCCGAATATTGTTTCAACTTTAATTATTTTGTTTTTTATGAGTATTATATTTATAATTTTCTCGGACATAATTTCAATTTCTGAAATTATGAACAAACTTTTGAATGCGGGCGGAGTTGCTAAAGTAGATTTTACTACTTCTGAAGCAATATCAACGAAAGTTATGGGATCGAATGGTTATTATTCTCAGTTTAATGAATTTATATTCATAAGTTTTATTGGTTTTATATTTTTATTAAATAATATATTTTCAAAACTCAATAAAAAGGAGAATATTATTCTCACCAGCATATTCTCATTATCCGTAGGTTTAGTTATTTTTGGTAATTGGAATTCTAATATTATTTTGATGAAAGACAATTATATTTATTTCTTATTTGCAATTTTTATATTATTTAATCTATATTACTCGCAAATATATCGTAGAAAAGACCATCATAAAATAAATAAAATTAAAAATCCGGAAATTTTATTGTTTGTTTCATATTTTTTAATTTCAGGTTTACTTGCTCGAACGGCTGTAAGATTTTTATTTTTAATGAGTCCAATAGTTGCAATACTTTCCGGTTATGCGATTAATAAAATTTATATTAAACTAAAAAAGAATAAAATTTATTCTCTTGGATTAATTATAATTTTTGCAATACTTGCAGCAGGTTCAATTAACCAGTCAATATTAATGGGTAAATCTATGGGAAGTAATTTTCCTGGTCAATGGGAAACTTCTATGAATTGGATTTCAGATAATATAGAAGAAGATGCAATTTTTGCTCATTGGTGGGATTACGGATATTGGACTCAATATGCGGGGAAAAAGGCAACGGTCAGCGACGGAGGAAGAGCAGGAGGAGATTTGGGAATATATACTTTGGCAAGATACGGTATGTTGGGATCTGATGAACAGGAAACATTATCTTATTTTAAATCAAGAAATGTAGAATATCTTTTGTATTCTGAAGAAGAATTATATAAGTATGGTGCATTTTCATATATTGGTTCTGATATTAACAACGATAAAAAGTCAAACATAGGTATGTTTATATTAACAGATATTAAAGAAATCAGAGAAGGAAATAAATTAACTTACTCGGGAAATTGGATATTAGATTCTGATATAATTGAAGGAAATAAATTAATTAATGAAGGTGCAGCTGCAATAAATAAAATCTCATTAAATTTAGACTATGAAGGAAATTTAATTGGTGAACCGAAACTAAATCTAATTTCAAAAAATTTCCAAAAAGAATATGATCTAGGTTGTGTGTATTTTAATGGAATTAAAATATTAAATAATGATAAACCTCTAAATTATTGCATAACTTTAATACCTTCTATAAGCGCAAATGGTGCAACTCAAGAACTGGGTGCAATACTTTTGCAATCAAATAAAGTACATGGTACTTTATTTTCTGAATTATATATAAACGATAAAAAAACTTCAAATTACGTAAAAGTTTATCAAGACAATACTCCTTTGGCAATGTATAACGGAAGATTAATTGGTCCAATAAAAATTTGGAAAATTAATTATACGGGTAATGAAAATAATTTTGATAGATTTTTAGAACAAGGAGTCCATGAAAAATATTATCCAAATAACGGAATATATAGCATTTAATAAAATATATAAATAAAAATAAAATTTGAATAAAATGAAAAAAGGGATATTAATTACGCTCTATAACGAAGCACCAAGAATAGAAAAAGTTTTGAGTAGATTAAAAAATTACAATTTAATATTAGTAAATGATGGTTCAACAGATGATACTCTGAAAATAATTAAAAATCATAAAAATGCCCACATAATAACTTATAAAAAAAATAAAGGAAAAGGCTATGCTTTACAAAAAGGAATATCCTATGCAAAAAATAATAATTATGATGCTTTGATTTTAATGGATGGGGATGGGCAACATAACTCTCTCGATATTAAAAAATTTGAAAAAAAATTGTCGGAAGGATACGATATAGTAATTGGATCTCGATTTTTAAAAAATAATAGTAATGTTCCGTTTATGAGAAAAATTATTTTATTTGGAGGTAAAATAATTGAAAGAATAATAATTGGAATAAATTTAACTGATGCACATAATGGTTTTAGGGCAATGAATAAACGTGCTATGAAAAAAATAAAATTGACTGAAAATCGAATGTCTTATGCGTCTCAATTGATGTTTGAAGTTAAAAAACATAAATTAAATTATTGCGAAGTGCCAGTAAAAATAAAATACACAAAAGAAACGTTGGAAAAAGGTACGGGATCATTGTTTACCGGATTTAAAATAATATTTAGATTAATTCCATTAAAAATAAGATATTTAAAGTTTAATGGAGTGAAGAAATAGTGGTATCAAAAAAAAGTTTAGCTCTAAGTAAAATGTTTATGTCTAGAACTGCAGGCTATTTAGGTCTTATTAATGCAGGAATGATTCTTTTTTTGGTATTAAGTCGATTTGAAGACTATGGTTTTGATATAGAGATTGAGAGATATTTCTTTTTAATAGTGCTTTTTGGACTGGTTATTCTTGCAATATTTGGCTGGTTAGATGATAAATTGGGTTTTCATCAATTGGAAAGAGAGCATATTGAAAATAGAAATCCTTACATGAAAAAAATTCTATTACGTCTAGATGAAATTGAAAAAAAATTAAATAAATAATAACTATTTTTTTAATTCAAATATTCTTGTTGGAGCAAACGCAGGTTTAATCAATGAAATTAAATATTCCAAATAATAAAGCGGCTTTATTGTATGGATAAAAGTATAAGCGGAATTTTTTATCTTAAGACCATTGTTTTCAATTAATCTTTTTAGAGTAATTGGATCAAAATACATAGTATGTTCTGAATTTACGGGAGGATCTACAAACAATAAACTAAAAATAAGATTTCTGAATGAAAAAGTATTTGGAGTTGTTATTATAATGCTGCCATTTTTTTTAATTGATTTTTTTGCAGATTTTAAAAAATTTCCGGGATTATTTAAATGTTCAATTAGTTCTCCTGCAATGATTAAATCATATTTATTATTGAAATCAAAATCTTCCGCATTTCCATAAATTACGTCATGTCCTTTTTTTCGTAAAATAGAAACTTCCTTCTTAAGATAATCCATTCCGGTAACTTTTTTTGAATGTTTTTTTAAGAAACTATGTAGGCTTGAATCAGAATTAAAATGTTTTATTTTATGTCCTATACATCCAATGTCCAATATTTTTTTATTTTTTATCTTATCTAATAAAAAATCATTACGGTACCTAACCTTAGTAGTTATTATTTTTTTTAATGTTAGTGAAGCGCCATTTCCAATTTGATTAATTTCCATATTATTAATTTAAATTTATTTTTATAAACTTATCATTATATAATAAAACAAAGCTTAAAAATAGAGAATATAGAGAAATCTATGAAATATGTTATTACTGGCGGTGCCGGTTTTATTGGAAGTAATATTTGTAAAAAAATCGTAGAAAATGGCGATTTTGTTAAAGTAATAGATAATTTGAGCACCGGATACAAAAAAAATATATCTGAGTTGTTTGAACATAAAAATTTTGAATTTATAAAAATGGATCTAGTAGATTATAGTAAATTAGTTGATGAATTGAAAGGATACGATTGCGTAATACATTTGGCCGCTTTGAATTCAGTTCCCAGAAGTTTTAAATATCCTCGAGAAACTTTTATAAATAATTTAATGAGTTGCATAAATATTTTGGAGGCTTCAAGAATAAATAATATAAAAAATATTGTAATCTCGTCCTCTAGTTCTGTTTATGGAGATTCAGAATTACTTCCTAAATCTGAAGATATGATTAAAAATCCAAAATCCATGTATGCTCAACAAAAAAGTTCAATGGAAGACTTTTGTGAACAATATGCTAAAAATTATGAAATGAATATAACTTGTCTCAGATATTTTAATGTTTTTGGACCGCATCAAGATCCCGATTCAGAATATTCTGCAGTTATACCTCTTTTTATTAAAAAAATAAAGTCTAACGAAGAGATTATTGTTAATGGATCAGATCAAATAAGTAGAGATTTTACTTATGTTGATAATGTGGTTAATGGAACGATCGGCATAACCAAATCAGAGCTACGTGGATTTAATTTTTTTAATATGGCCGGAGGAGATCGAATAACTCTAAAAAAAATGATTGAATTAATTGGTAAAAACCTAGGAGTTGAACCTATAGTAAAAATTGGACCGTATAGAGTGGGAGATATTATGCACAGCATGGCTTCAACAATTAAACTAAGTAAGGCTTTGAAAATGGATGAACTTATTTCATTTGAAGACGGAATAAAAAATACGGTTAAGTATTTTCAAGATAGAATATGAAAATTGCAGTAATTGGCATGGGTTATGTGGGTATACCGCTGGCTTATAATTTATCTAAGAATTTTGAAACAATTGGATACGATATTGATAAGAATAAAATTAATGAATTAAAATCTGGAAATGATTGCATAGGAGAATATACAAAAAAGGAAATAAATGAATCGAGTATAAAATTTACTTATGACTCAGATGAGCTAAAAAACGCAGAAGTATTTATTGTATGTGTACCCACTCCAATCGATATAGATAAAAAACCCAATTTATCTCACCTCGAATCTGCAACCAAATTAATTTCTAAAAAAATGAATAAAAATAGTTTAGTTATTTATGAAAGCACAGTATATCCAGGATTAACAGAAGATTTTTGCGGTAAGATTATTGAAGAAGCAGGATTTAAATTAAATAAAGACTATTATTTAGGATACAGTCCGGAAAGAGTTAATCCGGGGGATAAAATAAATAAAATAGATAAAATTGTAAAATTAATTTCATGTTCTGACTCAAATAAATTAGATTTAATGGAAAAAATATATGGTAGTTTCACTAAAACACATAGAGTTGAATCAATTAAAATTGCAGAAGCATCTAAGGCAATTGAAAATGCCCAAAGAGATATCAACATAGCATTTATGAATGAGTTAAAAAATTTATTTAAAAAAACGGATTTGGATTTTAATAAAATTTTATCTGCTGCAAAAACAAAATGGAATTTCTTAAATTTTTATCCGGGTCTAGTTGGCGGTCATTGTATTCCGGTTGATCCGTATTATTTAGCAGAATATGCTAAATTGAATAATTTTAAAACAGATTTAATTCTTTCAGGAAGAAAAATAAATGATGAAATGTACTTGAATTATAAAAAATATATTAAAAATAAAATAAAGGGGGAAAAATTAATATTGCTGGGTTTGACTTTTAAAGAAAATGTTAATGATTTTAGATCGAGTCAGGCAATTAAATTGGCAAAAACATTGAATTCTGAATACGAAATAAAATGTTATGATCCTTACGCTTCCGAAGAATTTTATTTATCTAATGGTCTGTCTAAGGCTTCTGAATCTGAACTTTCTAATGATGAAATACCTAAAATAATATTGGTAAATCATTCAATGCTATTAAATAAATTTAAAAATGCAATTTTATTGAATGAATTATGAAAAAAGTATTAATTATATCTCCGTACTATGATGATGTGAATCACTGGATGGTTTCTACAATAAAGTATGCTGAAAATCTTTCAAAAATTTCAAAAGTTATTGTTTTTGCAGGAGGAAATAAAACGGCAGTTAGGAAAAAAAATAATCTTAAAATATATACTTTTAAGGATTTTTTTATAAGAGATCCTGCAAATTATGGAATAATACCTTTTCAATTTATTAAATTAAGTAAAATATTAAAAAAAGAAAAACCAGACCACGTGTTAATAAATAAACATATGTTTCATACTGCTTTATGTTCCATTTATTTAAAATACAAAAAAATACCTTTTACAATTTCAACAGATACTTTTCCAGGTTATGTTTGGTGGAGTGAAAATAGATTTGTTAATCTAGTTATATATTTTTATTCAAGAACAATAGGTAATCTTGCTTTGAAACTTTCAGATAAAGTAATTCTCTTTCACGAAGGTTTGATACCTACTGCAAAAAAATTAAAACTTAATTATAAAGTTATACATAATGGAATAGATTTAACAAAAATTAAAAAATATAAAAAGAAAAAATCAAATAAAATCATTATTGGATATGTTGGACGTTTAGAATCTGTAAAAAGATATCAAGATATAATAGAAGTTTCAAAAAGATTTTCAGATGATGTTGAATTTCACTTTATTGGTGAAAATAAAAAATATATTTCTAATAAAAATTTAAAATTTTTGGGTCACAAAAAAAATGTTTATCCGTTTATTTCAAAGTTTGATATTTTTTTAATAACATCTAAATCAGAAGGTTTACCTAATGCTTTGATGGAAGCAATGTCTTTAGGAGTTGCTCCAATAGTTACAGACGTAGGTGGAAATAAAATACTTGTAAAAAATATGAAAAACGGTATAAACTATCCTGTCGGGGATATCAATAAATTAGAAAAAGCAATAAAATATTTAATTAAGAATGAAAGAAAAAGAGAAGAATTTGGTTCAAAAAGTAAAAAAATTATTGAAGATAAATTTAATTGGAAAATGATTTCAAAAAAAATTTTAAATTATTTAGCGTAATCAATTCAGTATAGAAAAGTATTTAATTAAAATTTAGCTTTAATTCTTATGTCTAAATCAAAATCAAGCGAATTGTTGGGTAAAACAGTAGTTTCTAAATCTGGAAAAAGATTCGGATCATTATCTGATCTAATTTTTGAATCTCGGACTGGTGAATTAATTTATTTAGCAATAAAAAGTCCAACAGATTATTGTAGAAGTTTGGAACTTGAAAACGATAAATTATCAGGTCTTTTAATTCCTTTTTCTGCAGTTATATCTACTGGAGATTTTGTAATTGTTGCAGAAGAAGATATTGTTTAAAAAACGTTTAATATATCTTTGGATTGTTTTAGTAAGTAATCCGATCCATAATCAGATAAATAAAATAATTTTGGTCGTCCATCAATTGAAGATACGTGTCCAGTTGTTTCTAATTCATTTAACTTATTACGTATAGTTCTCTCCGATTTTTTCAAATTAAATGCTGCCTTAATTTGAATAGAAGATACAGCATAATTTGCATTTATTGCTTGACCTTGCTTCAACATTAATAATAATTGATTTGAACTGATACTTAAATTTCTTGCCGCAAGAGGAGTTTCTTTCTTTTGAGGTTTTGAATTTAATTCAAGAATTTTTTCTAATAAAAATTGATATTTTGATTTCATGGTTTCTAATTCTGAATTGGTTTTATCGAGTTTAGATTTTAATTTTTCAATATCTGACTTATGGTTATTAAGTATCTCGTAAACATCCATAAAAAATCAGTTAATAAAATTATTAAAATTGTTCCATTATTTCCAAAATATACCCCTTTGTTTCCTATGGAAATACCTTTATTTCCTTTTTTGTGCCTAAAAATTTAATTAGTGGAAAATTTTTTCCAATAATTACCCCTTTGTTTCCTATGGAAAGTCTTTATCTCGATTGAAACATATGTCTTTAAATTCGCAGTAATTGCAAGCAAATGACTCTTGTCTTTCGGGAGGCGATTCAGTCTTTAGTGCATATGCCAAAGTGGTTCCTCTTGCTTCCAAATAATTTATCATATCTCTTTTTTCGATCTCATAAACTCTAACTTCTTTAAGAGAAAAATAAACTATCTTTAATGCTTTAATTTGTGATTGTCTTAATGGATCAATCATACTGAAATAAGACTGAAGTTGTTTAACGTGTTCTTCTTTTGGTTCATTGGGAATTCTTTCAATAGTCTTAAATTCATACATAATATTGTCAGATAATACATCTACAAATCCTATTGCGGAAAAAAGTCCAAAATCTTTCTTAAGAAAAACTTCGTTTTCATGTTCTTCCAAATGATCTTGAAAAAAATTATGAATTGCATGACCTCTCGAAAAAATCCATAATTTTTCCAAAGGAAGAGGTATTTCTTCAACTAAGTCGTAATAAGATCGCCTTATGCACGGTCCAGTTAATCGAGTAACTCCAAATCTAGGATTTCCTTCTCTTTTTTTCTTACTTTTATTTCTTCCTGCAAGAAGCGCTTTTAATACAACAGGAGGGTAGTGTTCAAAATCTTGTGTTAAGACATCTTCAACGTCTCTTTCAACACCGTCAGGACACAATATTTTTGTCATATAAATTCACCGAGTCCTTTTTGTTTAGTTAATTCTTTTCCAAATACAGAATCTATTCTTTTTTGTAATAAAACTATGGTTTCTCTCAAATAAGGCGATACTCCTTCTATTTTCATTAATTCGTGTGTAGCTTCAATATATTTTTTTATTGATCCTTCGCTTATTGTGTAAATTAATTTTGGATTTTTACATGAATTACATATTCCTGATAAAGGCATTCTTCGATATTTTTCGTTGCATTTTGGACATCTAAATTGTTGCATAGTAAATTTACGTAAATTTCCTTTTGTATCTCTTATGAAGTGTCCGTTTACTATTAATTCTGCTAATTTTGGTAAACTAACTGCTCGGATTAATTTGGCCAATTCCACTTGTCCAGCCATTTTTTCTGTCATAGTGGGCAATGTTTTATATGCAGAAACTAAGACTCCTTCATTCAGATTTGAAACCGGATGTGTGAATAGATGATTTTCGTATTGATCAATTGTATCCAGTGTGTCTTTTATTGTTCTTATATTTATATCCCATGGTTCTTTCATTGCTCTAGCACATTCATAAAATTCTAAAGGATATGAATCAACAATATTGAGATCGTAAACTTCATCATCAACTTCCTTTGAATTCAAGATTGTTGTAATAACTAAAGGTGCATCCATTGAACGCGAACCTCTTTGATCCGGTAAAAAATCTCTTGAAAAATTTAAGAATGCATCTAACATGAGCATAATCGAAGTTTCTTCTCCGTCTAAATCTCTTCTCTGTGCGGCATGCCAATATGGATGTGCAAGTAAAGCAGAAATTTTAGAAAATCCAATGATCCTTCCGGCAATACCTGCAGAAGTATGTGGCGCGAGTCCGATAATCATTCTGCCAATTAAATCTTCTTTTACGGCAATATTATAGTATGCTTTTTGATTATAGAGTCTTGTTAATTCTTCATCAACAAAGTTTGCAGTTCGTAATAAAACTTCAGATCCTGATTCAGATCCTAGTTGATCTCCGTCCGGTATTATGACATCTTGCGGAAATATTTCAATTAACTGATTGGCGTCTGTTATTGGGTTTCCTAAATAATCTGATTCATAACCTAATTTTTTTAATTTTTTTAGAGTTAATCCTATCTCTATTGGTTTAAAATGAGTAACGCCAAGTTCAGTTCCATCATATCTTATTGTTCCGTCTTTATTAACTCTTAAAGAAAATTTAGCTCTCAATATGCCTTTAAGAGGGTGTTCTGCATATCTGTGTTTATTTAACGTTCTCTCAACACCTTTTATTAGTTGAGGTATTTCGTCATCCCATTCGGATATTGTTTTTTTATATAATTCAGATATTTGATATTTGCGTTTTTCAAATGCCCGGACGCGAATGTCTTTCGGAGGTTGATCGTATTTTATTTTTGTTTTTGGATCAACATATTTTTGTGAAGTATTAAACGAGTCGCAATTTTCACATTTTTTATATAACGACTGTTTATTACAATCCAAACAATATAGTAAAGGAAAATCCGAATAAACGTATCCCTTCTTGACTACATCTACAAAATTGTTCATTCTACCTCCTTCCTTCCCTACTGGAAATAAAAAATTTGGCGATCCTTTAAGATCTCTCATTTTTGCTTTCTCCGGTCTGCCCATTCTTGCGCCTATTGCTGTACCCCATAAATCTTCGATAGTATATTCTGAAAAATCATTAATTAAATTCAAAGAATTTGTATAATTTTCTACATTTGCATCAGTTAGATTTTCATTTAGATTTAATTTTAATGTTTTTAGAATTTTTTCATCAAATTCAATCTCCGAATTTATATTTCTATGTTCGGCGCCAATTAATTCAATTGATCTTTTTATTGAATCAGTTAACTCCTTTTTTTTGTATAAGTATTTTGTTAAATCGACCACTTCTTTTGGTGAAATTTCATTCCAGTAAAATATTAATTCTGGATGTAAAGGAATATTGTAGTTTTTTGAAATATTTAATAATAATTCATATTCTATTTTTTGTGGTAAAAATGAATCAAAAAAATTTGAATTTAAATTATTTTTTTGTATAAACTCGCTTTTGTTGTCTATTTTTGATTTTAATATATTGAACCACCATTCCGGACAAAATCCCGGTGGAGCAAGGAAATGATTATTTTCTAAAAATTCTCCTTGGGAAATTAAAATATCTCCCAAAAATAAAATCTCAGATATTTCTTTAGTAATTTCGTTTGCTTCCGAAACTGTTTTTGGTTTTACAACAGAACCGTCTTTAAGTTTCAATATTGGTCCTTCGATTGAATCGCATGCAGTTAAGGATGTTGATTTTCCGGGTCTTTCGACTCTTAATTGAGTTCCTATTGCTAAGTAATCTTTACAAACTGCCATAGTTATCGGAGATATTGCCCAAGAACCATGTCCTGTCAATCTAGATCTACCATAACGTAATCTAAATCCTCCTTTTCGCAGAGGGTGAGTAAATATTGGACGTCCCGCAACTATTTCAGAGATATAAGAATAGTTTGGTTTTAATTTTGACTCGTCTTTTTTTGAATCAGATCTTGAGTGTATTTTTTTCTTTAATTCCAAGAATTCTTCCAGCCAATTCCAATCCGATAAATTAAAATCGGAGCCCCATTCCTTTATTTTTTTAAGTACTTTTGCACCTTTTAGAGGAATACAATCCGTTAATAATAATGCCATTCCGCCTCTTATTCTATCTGTCTCTATACGATCTAAGTTCTTGAAATTTGAAACAGATAATTTTGATGTTGGATCTCCGTTTAGTTCGACAGATAAGTTTGAAATGATAAATTTCATTTCTTCTTCGGTAGGCTTGTATTGTTTTCGCTCAACTCGATCATAATAATCGGTAACTTCCGTATAAAATCTTCTTATTTCGTCTTCCGAAGGATCGTATTTATCGATGTTATGTATTTTTCTAACGTAATCAGTTATTACTACTGTTACTGCAGATGCAGTTGCACCTCCCCCTCGAATTGGACCTGCAAAATACATTGCTAAGTATTTTTTTCCATCTCTTCTTTTTTTAAAACGAATATCGATTAAACCCTCTAAGGGTGCTGAAACTGTGCCTTGCGTTATGTATGCAAATCCTGTTCTTATTCCAATATTTATTGCAGTTATTTGATCATCAAATTTGCAAAATTGTTCCGTAGATATTTCTTCCGCTAATTTTAGTGCAACTCTCCAATCTCCAAAACCAAATTCGGTTTCTAATTCGTTAATTCTTTTTGGGATTCCTTTTCCGATGATATTGGGAGATATTGATCCCATAATTGCTTCAACTCTTTCTGAAACAGATGCTGCTATAGGAATATCTGATTCAAGTTGTGGATCTATTCCTGTTTTTTTAGCTAAGTTTGCAAGACTGTTGAGTTCGTGTGTTTTTTCATTCATAAAATTAAAATATTTTTGAATAGGTTGTGATGCAATCATATTGGTATTTTTTTATCAGTAGTTTTTAAAAATCATTATTGAAAAATATACATATGAGAGGTAGACCTACGTTTAGTCCAATAAGAAATAATTTAGTTGAATTAATTTATTTTATGGGTAGTTCATATGGCTATGATATATATAAAAAGTATATTGAAATTTTTCCAAAAACAACTATGCGTTCAATTTATTATCATTTAAATAAAGGATCCAAATTAGGTGTATTTGTAGTTTCTAAAGTCGAAGAAGTAAAGGGCGATTATTCTTGGGGCATTGGCGTAAGAAGAGTAAATTTCAAATTAGGTCCTAATGCTCAACCTAAAAAAGATTTGATGATTTTGAAAAAATTAAAATCAATTAAAAAATAACTCTCACCCTTGCGTTTCTTGTGGAAAATTATTTTATTTATTATAATTTTATAATAAAATATATTAATTAATTACTATATTGAAAATAAATAAAATAAAAAATTTTTTTGATATATTATATACAATATAATTCCATAAGAAACAAAAGGGTAGGGGGTTAAAAATTAAAAAATTAAGTTTAATATCAAATTAATCAACTAAAATTTTATAAGGTACATTTCCTATGGAAATTATGGATTCAGATTTAGACAATTTATTTGATGAATATATTTCAAAAAAATCTATCTTTTCAAATAAAGAAGCATTGCTTTTACGTTATTTTCCAGAAAATATACCTCATCGATCCGAACAAATAAAAAAACTAGGTATGATTTTAGCACCAGCATTAAAAAATAACAAACCATCAAATTTATTTATATATGGAAAAACTGGAACAGGTAAAACTCTGTGTACACAATTCACTATACAAAAATTGTTAGAAAAAAGTAAATTAACTGGAGCCAAAATAAAGTATGCTTACTTAAATTGTAAATTAAAAAAAATTGCAGATACCGAATACAGAGTAATCGCCAGCTTAGCAAAAGAATTGGGCGAAGACGTTCCAGTTACGGGATTACCTACTGACGAAGTTTACAACATATTTATTAATAAAATAGATTCAGAAGATCAAATTATTTTTCTTGTGTTGGATGAAATTGACAGATTAGTTAAAAAAAGCGGCGACGAAATACTTTACTCTTTGACTCGAATTAATTCGGAATTAAAAAAGTCAAAAATATGTTTAATTGGAATATCAAACGATGTTCGTTTTATTGAAGATGTTGATCCGCGGGTAAAAAGCTCTCTTGGTGAAGAAGAATTAATTTTTCCGCCTTATAATGCGCTGGAATTAAAAGACATCTTAAAAGAAAGAAGCGAAATTGCATTTTCAGAAGATTCTTTGGACTCAGCAGTTTTAGCAAAATGTGCCGCATATGCTGCAAAAGAACACGGAGATGCAAGACGTGCACTAGATTTACTCAGAGTTGCAGGTGAAGTTGCAGAAAGAAGTAATGAAGAAATTGTAAAAATGGAACATATCAAAAAAGCAGAAGAAAAAATAGAAATTAATCGTATTTTTGAATTAGTTAAAACATTACCATCACAATCAAAATTAATTTTATATTCCATATTTAATTTATCTGAAACAATAACAAAACTTGAAACGGGCGAAATTTATGAAGAATATAAGAACTTATGCAATATAAACAATAGTGCAATATTAACTCAACGAAGAATATCTGATTTAATCTCCGAGTTAGATATGCTCGGCCTAATAAATGCAAGATTAATCAGCAAAGGCAGACACGGAAGAACCAGAGAAATTTATTCAACAATACCTTCAGATCTAAAAGAAATTTTAATGAAAGATTTAAAATCCGAACTAATGTTATGAATTACAAAGATTTAATTAAAACTGCTCAAGAAAACACAAAAAAAGAAGTTGTTATTGTAAAAAATAATATCGACGATTTAAAATCAAATCTAAAAGTAGTTAAAGAGTTTGACTATAAACCCAAAAAAGTAGAACCGTCCGATTTCACACAACACTTCAGAGAAAGATTTAAATTTTTAAGAAACACATTATTCAATCGACCGGAAGCTGCTTCAACAATTTCAATAAATCAAGCAAAAAAATCTTTTGAAAAAAACATTACAGTAATTGCAATGGTAAATGATGTAACGAGGCTTCCAACTGGAACAATGCTCGTATCTGTAGAAGATCTAACTGATCAACTCGAAATAATTATTTCATCAAAAAACAAAGAACTAATAGAAAAATTACAATTTCTTACATTGGATGAAGTACTAATTTTCAAAGGCAACATAGTAAACGAAAAAATGTTTTTATCAGATATAATTTGGCCAGACGTTCCTGCCAAAAATCCAGAATATGCACCTGATGACGTTTATGCAGTTTTCTCAGGAGACATTCATATAGGAAGTAAACAATTTTTACCAAAACAATTCGACACATTTATCGATTGGCTATCTGGAAAAATTGGAAACGAAAGACAAAAAGAAATTGCAAAAAAAACCAAATATTTCTATATTCCAGGAGATTTAGTTGACGGAATAGGTATATATCCAAATCAAGAAAAAGAGTTAGATATAAAAGATTTGAGAGGACAATATGACGCTCTTGCAAGATATCTCGAAAAAGTTCCAGATGACAAACATATAATTATTTGTCCAGGTAATCATGATACTGCGGTCCGTTTAGAAGAACCACAACCAAAAATGTACGAATACGCAGAAAAAATTTCAGAATTACCAAATGTAACTATGGTAACAAACCCGTCTTATACAAATATTCATTCATTTGATAATTATTCGGGGCAAGATGTTCTAATGTATCACGGATATTCCTTTGATAATTTAATCGATCAAGTTGAAGGATTAAGATTATCCGGCGGTTATGAGTCTGCAGATGAAATACATAAATTTTTACTTAAGCGGCGACATTTATCTCCTACTCACAATTTAAACTTAACTTTACCAATAAAAAAAGATCCAATGGTTATAGACAAAATTCCCGATATAATGGTGACGGGACATATACACAAAGCAAAAATCGGATCATATAAATCAACCATATCTATTTCAGGAAGTTGTTGGCAATCTATTACGTCATTCCAAGAAAAATTGGGACATAAACCGGATCCAGGGATGATACCAATTACCAATCTTAAAACAAGACAAAGCAAGATGTTATCTTTCAAATAATTTTTTATTTAATCAATAACTCCTTTAAAATGATATTATTATTTTATTTAATTTTTTCAGTATTCATCCTACAATTTCTTGCAAAAATAATATCTTCAAATTATGATTTAATTTCTTTATTTAACATATTGACTCAAAAAGAATTTTTTCTAATCTCAATATTATTAATTTATTTGCTTTATAGTACATTAACTAAAAAAAATATTTTTTCAAATTTATTTAAAATAACCATACTTTATGCTATTTTCATATTATTCTCAATTTTTTTCGACGAATTAATTTCAATAATTTTTTCGATTATTCTTATTCGTCTGTATTACTTAAAGAAAAATTTAGTTTTACATAATTTTGTTATATTAATGGCATCATTAGGTGTCAGTCTTTTTTTCGGATCTACAATAAAACCAATGAATGCTTTGATTCTTGCCGGAATTTTTGCAATTTATGATTTTTATGCAGTATATAGATCAAAATTAATGGTAGATATGTTCAATAAATTTTCAAAAAACAATGCAATTTTTGCAATTATTTTAAGAAGTAAATTAAGACCAAATAATC
This sequence comes from Candidatus Woesearchaeota archaeon, assembly GCA_038128845.1. Classification (GTDB taxonomy): domain Archaea; phylum Nanobdellota; class Nanobdellia; order UBA10117; family ARS21; genus ARS21. The sequence goes on from JAYPKL010000001.1 coordinate 80,090, forward strand.
AATTCATTATGGGTTCAGGAGATTTAATATTTCCAACATTAATTACAGTATCTTTCAATACATATTTACCGCATCTAACTAATGCGTCCATCTTAGGATCAATCCTGGGATATAGTTTTGTTTTTTATTTAATAAAAAATCAGAAATCTCATAATCCGGTTCCAGCACTACCACCAATATTATTTTGTATATTTACTTCATTGATTTTCAGACTCTTGTTCTAGAACAGATTTTATTTTTTCGGCCTTCTTTTTACCAATTTTTTCAACATTCTGTAAATCCTTTTCTGAGGCATTAAATATATTTTTTGGAGTTTTAAATTCATCGAGTAAAGCATTTGCCAATTTTGGACCTACACCAGGCAGACCTTCGATCAAATATTTCTGTTCTTCTTCAAGCGTCCAGAATCTTTTACCAACTCTAAAAGACAAAATATCATTTTTTTCGCGATATTCTCTCCGCAATAAATTTTTCAATATAATCGAAGTAAATTCTATATCTTCGGAATATATGACAGATATTCCATAATCTAATTTGAGAGAAAGTAATGCAGAAATTATTGCATTTTCAGAAATATCTCTAGACCAATATAACTCTGACGAATCACCTTCAACAATAATTAATACTTTATCAAAATTATCTTTCAAATTTTTTGCCTGATTAAACAATCTACCGTCAATAAGAGAAGCCAGAAAATCTGAAATTGTTTTTCTTTCAACTATACATTTTTCGGATAACAGATAATCACCTATATCTAATTTACAAAACTCATAATCTATTTTTAATTTATTTAAATCAAAACCTATTCCTGATTTTTTTTCACGATTATCTATAAATATTTTCATTTTTTCAACAAGTTATACATATTTTCTTCTTTCTTCTTTGAAACCCAATAGTATTTTTCATCAATTGAATCTTTTGTCATAAGCATATATACTTTACCGACGTTTACTCTTCCTATACGACCTCTTCTCTGTATACTACGCAAAGCAGAAGGAACACATTCAAAAAATATTCCTATGTCTGCATCATCTACATGAATTCCTTCTTCTGAAACACTGGTGGCAACTAAAATATCAAATTTACCTTCTTTAAATTCTTCTAAAATTTTTTTTTGATTTTTCTGAGTAAATCCTTTTCTCTGACCAGTGAATTTGGAAGCAGAATAATCTCCAGATTGATTTATCCGTGTCACCAATTCATCAACAGATTGAACATACTGACAAAAAATTATAATTTTTTTATTTTTTTCAATCAAATCAAAAACTTTGTTAATCTTAAAATTATCAGAAAGATTTGTAATTAGTTTTTTTATTCTAATCATTCGAAAATCCTCTAAAATACTTTTTGAAGATTTTGCACTTTCTTTTTCCAATTTATCTAATGCTTTGATAAACGAAGAATTGGTTTGAGTTTCCAACATTTCAAGCAAGTGTAGCAATTTTATTACTTTTGTATTTGTCATAATAAATCGATAATATGAAGAGTCTTCTTTAACTTTACCAAAAAGAATTTTATTTAGTTTAATTAATTCTCCTTTGCTCAAGTATTCAAATTTACGATAAACCAATCTATTTTTATGTAAAATATTATAACTTTCTCTCAACATATCGACAATCATTTTCTTAATCTCCAGATGAATTTTTGAAAGATTTAAAGATATAACTTCAATATCTCTTTTTGGTAAATATTCTAACATTTCTTCTTTATTTACTATATGAAAAATATCCAACTTCAGTAGATCTTTCAACTCATCCAATCTTTCTTTCTCTGTTGCAGGACTAGCACTCATTGCCAAAATTTGAGAATTGTTTATTTTGTTTGCAATTTTTGTATATGCATATTCGCCACTTGTTCGATGAGCTTCATCAAATATAACTAAAGAAAAATCATCAAAACTAAAAAAACCTCGTTCATAATCTGAAATTATTGTTTGAGGAGTACCAATTATTATATCTGATTCAAACCAAATATTTTTCCTTATTTCGGGATTAATAGTACCATCAACAATATTAATCAATTCGGGATCATTAAAGAAAACGTCATAACTTTTTTTATGTTGTTGAACTAACGGTTTGGTTGGAGCCATTAATAAAATTTTACCAGAATTTAATTTTATTCCGGAAAGCGCAATGGCAATAATTGTTTTACCTGCACCCGTTGGTAAAACTATAAATGAATTTTTTTCTATTATTTTTCCCAAAGTTTTTTCCTGATATGGACGTAATTTAATTTTATCTTTATTTAATTTCAACATTTTCAATAAATTTTTCTACCTTCTCTTTATGACCTGCACCAATTACAACAAGTATTTTTGAATCAGGAAATTTATTTTTTAATAACTTTATTTGATTTTTCATATAATTGTCCCTATCTTTAACCAAACAAGAATAAATATTTGGAAAATCCGATTTAAATTCACTAATTAATTCTTTTATTTTCTTTTGACTTGGAACTTTTTTAACATCAAATTGAGCTTTACTTGAATTTTTCTTAAAAGCAAAAGTAAATAATTTTAATTTCTCTTTTAATGGAACTTCTTTTGACAATTTTCTTAATGTAATTCTTATATCTTGATCAATTAATGCAATTTTTGCACCAGATTTTTTACCAAAAATTATTGCAGATTTCATATCATTTCCTGCAGAAGATCCGGTTTTTTTACCAATTATTTTTTGACTTATTGAACCGAATAATAGAAACAGGAATCCAAAAAATCCAATCTCGTAAATTAATTTTAAATTTATTTTTCTCTTACGATTTTTATTAAATAAATTCTTGTATCTATTTATATCTAATTCTACTGCGACTATATCTGGTTTAAATTCAATTATTGCAGATTTAATTTCTTTTACGCTGTTTTTTGAAACATGACTTGTTCCAATTACTAAAAACTGATTATCCATATAGTATTTTGTAGAAATGTTTATATTTAAAAAAACTATTTCATTTGTATGTTAATTACAAAAAATCTTAACAGCGTACACGGTATAGATGTTTATACAGATTCTGGCGAATATTTTGGTAAAATTGAAGAAGCAATTTTACTTCACAATAAAATCGATTCATGGAAAGTAAGAGCAACCCCGAGATCATACTTATCAAAAGCAATGCCAACTGCAAAAGGAGTAATTTTACCACACCACCATGTTAAGGCCATCGGTGATGTAATGCTTGTATCAAGATCCGCAGCACCAGCATTCATTGAAGATTAAGTCATTACGATTTATTTATAAAATTTTATTATAGTATTTTTTATGAATTTTAAAGATACATCCGAAATAAATGTTCCTAAAAAAGTCATTGATAAAATAATAGGACAAGCTCATGCAGTTAAAATCATTAAAAAAGCTGCAAACCAAAGACGTCATGTTCTATTGATTGGATCTCCTGGAACCGGAAAATCCATGCTGGGTAAAGCGCTATCCCAATTATTACCAAAATCTGAACTTGAAGACGTCATGGTATTAAATAACCATAAAGACGAGAATAATCCTATTGTTAAAACTTTGACCTCAGGAAGAGGTTCGGAGATATTACAAATTGCAAGACAAAATTCAATTAAAAATTTAAAAAAACAATCAATATTTTTCTTAATTTTTTCAATATTGGTTTTACTTTTTCCTTGGTGGATTAGATCAATTTACGGCGATGTAATGGCTGCAGCATCAATGGTGTCAGGAGTAATGTTTCTTGTTTTATACGGGGTTGCAATAAATATGTCATCAAGAAAAAAACAAAGTAATGAACCAAAATTATTAATTGATACAAATTTAAAAAATTCTTCACCATATATTGATGCAACTGGATCTCATGCAGGATCTCTTTTAGGAGATGTTAGACATGATCCTTTCCAATCGGGAGGTCTTGGAACTCCCGCTCATTTAAGAGTCGAACCAGGTATGATTCATCGAGCAAATAAAGGTGTTTTATTTATCGATGAAATTGCAACAATCGACATTCCAACTCAACAAGAACTTTTAACCGCAATGCAAGAAAAGAAATCTTCCATAACAGGAAAATCTGATAAATCTGCTGGCGCCATGGTAAGAACTCAACCAGTGCCTTGCGATTTTATATTGGTGGCGGCAGGAAATATGGATACAATCGAAAAAATGCACCCTGCTCTTCGATCAAGAATAAGAGGGTACGGTTATGAAGTATTTATGGATAAAGACATAGATGAAACAAAAGAAAATTTGGAACTATTTTATCAATTCATTGCACAGGAAATAAGAAAAGACGGAAAAATTCCACATATGACAAAAAAAGCATGTGACGAAGTTTTAAGAATTGCAAAAAAAATGTCTGGCAAAAAGAAGAAATTAACCCTTAGATTGAGAGAACTCGGCGGATTAATTCGGGCAGCAGGAGATTTGGCAATAGAAGAAAAATCAAAACTAATCGAGTTAAAACATGTAATTTCTGCAGAAAAAGATCCACGTACCCTTGAAAATCAAATTGCAAAAAAACATATCAAGAATGTAACAGACTATCAAATAATTAGAAATAACGGTTATGAAGTTGGAAGAGTAAATGGTCTTGCAGTTATCGGAGATTCCGGAATAGTTTTACCAATTGAAAGTGAACTTGCCCCGGGCGGAAAAAGAAAACAAATTATTGCAACAGGTAAACTTGGAACAATTGCAAAAGAAGCAATACACAATGTGTCTGCAATTATCTTGAAAAATTTTGGAAAAGACATTAACGAAAAATATGACGTTTTCGTGCAATTTATTCAAACTTATGAAGGAGTAGAAGGAGATTCTGCATCTGTTTCAGTTGCAACTGCGATAATATCTGCTCTAACTAACAATCCTATTAATCAAAGTTTTGCAATGACTGGTAGTTTATCTGTCAGAGGAGAGGTACTTCCTGTGGGAGGAGTAACTAACAAGATTGAAGCTGCAATTTCAGCAGGAATATCGGATGTAATAGTTCCTTTTTCAAATAAAGACGATATCGTTTTAGATAAATCTCAAATTAAAAAAATAAATATTCACTATGCAAAAAATATAGAAGACGTATTAAACCTTGCACTAAAGAAAAAAATAAAATGGAAATAAATATTGAAAATTCAAAGCTCGAAAGAATAAAATCTGTATTGAAAAATTCAGAATTTAACACAGTTGATGATTTTATAAATCATTCAATTGAATTATTACTTTTTGCTGAAGAAAATAAAGATAAGTTTAAAGACTTAGTTAGCAACTCTTAAAAATTTAGGATAATTAATTCACTATGTTAGATATTACTTTATTTAGAGAAAATCCAGAAATAATTAAAGACTCAGAAAAAAAACGTTTCAAAAAAACAGATACTGTTGATTTAGTTATAGAATTTGATAATAAATGGCGAAAAGAAGTATCAAAATTGCAAAAATTAAAAAGCCAAAGAAATTCATTTTCTAAAGAAATAAACGATTTAAAAAAACAAAAAAAATCTTTCAAATCAAAAATACTTGAAGTGCAAGAAATTAATAAAAAGATTAAAGCTTCTGAAGAAAAATCAAACAAATTAATAGAAAAAAGAGATTCATATCGATATAAAGTTGGCAATATTCTTAATAAAAAAGTCCCAATTTCAAAAGATGAATCTGGAAATAAAATTGAACGGACGTGGGGAAAACCAAAAAAATTTTCATTTAAACCAAAACATCAGGCAGATATCATTTTAGATATAGATGGTGCAGACTTAGATCGAGCTGCAAAATATTCTGGAGCACGTTTCTATTATTTAAAAAATGAGTTGGCCATACTTAATATGTCCATTTTGAGATACGCCATAGATGAATTAATTAAAGAAGGTTTTACGCCTATGCAAACTCCTGTATTTCTTCGACATGAACCAATGAGCGCTGCAGCAGAACTTGCCGATTTTCAAGATCAACTATATAAGATTGAGGGCGAAGATAATTATCTTATTGCCACATCGGAACAAACTCTTGCATCATATCATATGAATGAAGTGTTAAATTGGAAGGATTTACCAATTAAATACACTGCACATTCTTTATGTTTTAGAAAAGAGGCCGGAAGCCATGGCAAAGATACAAAAGGAATTTTTAGAGTTCACCAATTTGACAAAATTGAACAATTTATTTTTTCAAAACCCGAAGATAGCGAAAAACTTCATGAAAAAATGATCGAAATAACGGAAAATATATTCAAAGGACTTGAAATACCATACAGAGTTGTTAATGTTGCATCTGGAGAAATGAATGATAATGGTTCATTAAAATATGATATTGAGGGATGGTTTCCTGCACAAAATGCGTATAGAGAATTATGTTCCGGAACTAATTGTGGAGATTACCAAGCAAGAAAATTAAATATTAAATTTGACTCAAATGAAGGTAATCAAAAAACAATACATACTCTAAATTGTACTGCGATGGCATCACAAAGAACAATAGCATGTCTTTTAGAAAATCATCAGAATAAAGACGGTTCTATCAATATTCCAAAAAAATTAATTAAATATACTGGATTTAAAAAAATCAAGCTTAAATGAAACTATTGGCTTTTACAGACACACACGGAAAAAAATCAAATATTGACGAAATTAAATTAATTGCAAAAAAATATAAACCCGATATTTTAATTTCTGCAGGAGATTTTACAAATTTTGGAAAAAATATAGATGATAAATTAAAAGAATTTGATTTCGGATTCAAACTTTTATATATACTCGGAAACCACGAAGAAGAAAGCGAAATATCTTATTCACCAAAAAATTTTTTTAACATCCATATGAATTCTAAAATAATTAAAGATATTTTATTTCTGGGATGCGGAGGAGGACTATTTGGTGAAATTGAAAATAATTTTGAAAAGTGTAAAAATGAATTTAAAAAAATAATATCCAATTTCAAAAAAAATAATCCTACTGGAAAAGTTGTATTAATAACTCATCGGCCGCCAAAAAATACTAAATTAGATTATATGAAAAAATATTCTTCAGGAGTTGGAGCAAAAAATATATCTGATTTTATTCAAGATAATGCAATTGACATAGCTATTTCAGGACATATACATGAAAATTTCGGAAAAGTAGATTTATTAAATAAAACAAAATTATATAATCCGGGACCAAAAGGTAGAATTATCAAAATATAATGGAATTAATTATTGCCGAAAAACCAAGTGCTGCAAAAAAAATATCTGAAGCCTTGGGAAATTTCAAAGTTAATAAATTTCGAAACGTAACTTATTTTGTTTCAAAAGATAATTCGATAGTAATTCTTCCAGCAGTAGGACATTTATTCAATTTAAAAAAAAACAAAAGATTTTATCCGGTTTTTGATTTAATTTGGATTCCAAATCATGAAATTTCAAAATCTTCTTCATTCACTAAACCTTATTTAGATTTATTTAAATCATTTAAAAATAAAATATCAAAAATTACAATTGCAACAGATTATGATTCAGAAGGCGAAGTTATTGGTTACAACATTTTACGAAATATTTACAATAAAGAAAATGCAAATCGAATGAAATTCTCATCTATGACTTTGGACGAATTAAAAAATTCTTATAAAAATAAAAATAATTCAATCAATTTACCTCAAGTAAATGCAGGTTTATTAAGACATTACCTTGACTGGTATTATGGAATAAATTTGTCTCAGATTTTGTCAAAATCTGTTTCAAATAAAATAAATCGTTATCAACCAATGAGTATTGGAAGAGTACAAGGACCAATATTAGCCATACTATCTGAAAGAGAAATAGAAATAGAAAATTTCAAATCTAAATTTTTTTGGCAAATATTTGCAAATATTTATCTAAATAAAAATTCGATCAAAGCATCACATAAAAAAGATAAATTTTTTGATGAAGTTAATGCAAAAAATATTTATAATAAAGTTATTAATCAAGATGCAAAAGTTTCAAAGATAGATAAAATTGCAAAAAAAATACCTCCTCCTTTTCCGTTCAATTTAACAAATTTACAATTAGAAGCTTATAAATTATTTAAATACACTCCTTCGATGACACTAAAACTCGCACAATCACTTTATTCAAAGGGTTATATTTCTTATCCTCGTACTTCTTCCCAAAAATTACCCAAATCCATCGGATACGAAAAAATCTTCAACAAACTATCTAAAAATATAGAGTATTCAAATTTAATTAAACAATTAAATTTAATTAATTCCAGTCCAAATAATGGACCAAAAAGCGATCCCGCTCATCCGGCAATTTATCCCACTGGAAATCTACCGAAAAAAATATCACCTTATGAAATTAAAATTTATGATTTGATTGTAAAAAGATTTTTGTCCTCATTTGGAAAAGAAATGATTCGAGAGAATACTTATGTAGAGATTGATATAAATTCCGAAAAATTTCAATTTTCAACCTCAAAAACTCTAGCAGAAGGTTGGTCAAAATTATATACTAATTATTTAAGACTAAAAAATACAGTTTTACCTGATTTAAATGTGGGTGACATTATTAATCAAAATTCATCAATAGAGAAAGGCGAAACAAAACATCCACCGAGATATACTCCTGCGTCACTAATAAAGTTATTAGATAGAGAGGGAATCGGAACAAAAGCCACTCGATCATCCATAATTGAAATTTTAGAAAATAGAAAATATATTTCAGGAAATCCAATTAAAGTAACTAAATTTGGCATGAATTTATTTTATACTTTAAAGAAATTTTGCCCCGAAATAATCTCAGTAAGTTTAACTAAAAAATTAGATAACTCAATGCAACAAATATTAGAAAAAAAATTAGACAAAAATAAAATCCTAAGTATTGCAGAAAATAACGTTTCAGAATATTACTCTAAGTTAAAAAATAATTCTGAAAAAATCGGAGATATACTGGCTAATTCATTTAAAGATACAAAATCAAAACTCATCGAATTATATTTGCATGATTGTGGAAATATGCTTATTATTAGAAATTCAAAAAAATCAAAAAAGAGATTTATTGCATGTTCTAATTACCCCGAATGTAAATTTACATTACCGTTACCTCAGAGAGGAAAAATTTCTGTGGAAAATAAAAAGTGTAATAAGTGTAACAATCCAATTTTAAGTACAACTAATAAAAAGAAAAAATGGACTTTTTGTCCAAATCCTGCGTGCAAATCAGAAAATGAAACTACCTGAGACTGTTGAAGAAGATTTAGAAAATATATCTGAACAAGAATTATCAATAAAAAAAGAGCGAAAATGGCTCAGGTTTTTCGCGTATTTTATGATAACTATTGTAATAATCTATTACGTTTTTTAATAAGAAAATTCAAATTTTTTAGTTCCACTTGATTCAATTATATTTTTGGAAGTTATTTCAAAATTTACTTTTTTCGGAGGAATGGATCTATGCTTAACTAATTTTAATTTTCTACCTGTAATATCCGTCCTCAATTGAATTATGCATTTTGAAGTATATTTCATCAAATCTCCTCCGACCATCTTAATATTTGAACTATTTTCAAAATCCGCATAAACTTGATTTGTTAATAATATTGGTATTTTTTTATCATGAGAAATTTTTCTTAAGATACTTAATTGTCTTGCAAGTTCTTTATTAACATCATATGCTTCACGTTCACCTTTCTCCAATCGATATAACATAGATATTGAATCTACAATAATTAATCCAACATCATTTTTATTTGATATCTCTTCAAGATTGTTGAATATTTCTGATTGTTCAAAAAAACTATTTGGTTTACTTATTATCAAATTTTCAATTCTTTTTTCATAATCTGAAAACAATTGTTTTGCTCTTTCAATTGAAAAACCACCTTCTGTATCAATAAATATAACTTTTTTATCTTTCGAATTATTCAATGCAATTAATATTGCAATATTTGTTTTACCGCTGCCACTTGGACCATAAATTGTTGTTGTAACTTCTGGCTCAAGACCACCTTCTAAAATATCATCAATAAGTTCAGAACCAGTACTGACTCGCATTTCAAAATATTTTTATAGTGATATTTAAGGTATTGTATATGTCACAATCAAGAAAAGAGTATATGAAAGAGTATAATCAGAGACCTTATGTAAAGCGAAAAAAAGCAGATTATATGAGAAAATTACGTTCCAAATTGGATCAAAAAAATTCAGAAAAGCTTGTTGAGCTATTACTTAATTACGGATTTGAAGATTGGGCAGAATCTATTGCAGAAGCAAGAGCGCCACATATGCTTATAAAAAACACATTACGAAGAAGAAAATAAATTTTTTTGAAAGTTTCCACTAATTTCCTTTTTAAAATTTAATGTTTTAATCAATTCATGGCCAAAGAAATCAAATTAAAAGTTCAAGAAGCAATACAAGACGATATTGACAAAGGTGTTGTAAGAATTGAACAGACTTATTTGAAAGAATTAGGCATAGAGCAAGGTGATTTTGTCGAAATACAAGGAGATAAAAAAACGGTTGCAATAGTCGGCAGGGCATTTCCAGCAGATCTAGGTTTAGGCACCATACGAATGGATCCTTCAACGCGTAAAAATGCGGGAACAAGCATTTCTGAAAAAGTAACAATTCGAGCAATTGATATAACTCCTGCAAAAAAAATAATTTTAGCACCATATCAACAAGGTCTCAGAATTAAAGCATCTCCAAGTATATTTAAGAAAGCTCTTTTAGGCCGAGCAGTTACAAAAGGCGATATTGTTTCCCCGACAAACTTAGGTAGACCAAGATCGCGTTCAAGAAGTTATGATCCCTTTGAAGAATTATCAGAAATGTTGGGTGCGTCATTAAATATAGGAATACCTTTCATGTCAGGAATTAAATTTGTTGTTGTTAATACAAATCCAAAAACAGCAGTTTTGATAACTGAAGACACTCAAATTGAATTAAAAGAAGAAGCAGTAGAAATTCAAGAAGAAAGCGTACCTGATGTGTCTTATGAAGATATTGGCGGACTAACTGAAGAAGTTAAAAAAGTAAGAGAGATGATTGAAATTCCGCTAAAAAAACCAGAATTATTTGAAAGATTAGGAATACAGCCTCCAAAAGGAGTTTTATTGTACGGACCTCCTGGAACTGGAAAAACATTATTGGCAAAAGCAGTTGCTTCAGAATCACAAGCATCATTCCATTTAATCAATGGTCCAGAAGTTATGAGTAAATTTGTTGGAGATGCAGAAAAGAAATTGCGAGGAATCTTTGATGAGGCAGAAAAAAATTCACCTGCAGTAATATTTATTGACGAAATTGATGCAATAGCACCAAAAAGAGAAGATTCATTTGGAGAAGTCGAGAGAAGAGTTGTTGCTCAACTTTTAACTCTGATGGATGGAATGAAATCCAGAGGAAAAGTAATTGTAATTGCAGCCACAAATCGTCCAGATGCAATAGATCCGGCATTAAGGCGAGGCGGAAGATTCGATAGGGAAATTGAGATCGGAGTTCCGAATAAAGAAGGAAGATTACAAATTCTTAAAATTCAAACAAGAAATATGCCTTTACAAAAAAACGTTGATATAGCCGAGTTATCTCGAATCACTCACGGTTATGTTGGCGCAGACTTGGAAGCACTATGCAAAGAAGCTGCTATGAATGTAATCCGGAGATTGGATGGTAAATATTCAATTAAAGACGACGCACCAATATCAGAAGAAGTTATGAAAAAATTAATAGTTACAAAAAAAGACTTTGAAGAAGCTTTCAGAAATGTTACACCGAGTGCAATGAGAGAAGTTTTAGTTGAAACGCCCAACGTAAAATGGGAAAGAATCGGAGGTCTTGATGAGATTAAAGAAAGATTAAAAGAATCAGTAGAATGGCCACTAAAAAATCCGGATATTTTTACTAGAATGGGGATCAAAGCACCAAAAGGAATATTGCTTTACGGACCTCCCGGAACGGGAAAAACATTATTGGCAAAAGCAGTTGCAACAGAATCCGAAGCAAATTTTATTTCAGTAAAAGGTCCAGAATTATTAAATAAATATGTTGGAGAATCAGAAAAAGGCGTACGAGATATATTTAGAAAAGCAAAACAAGTTGCTCCATCCATTATTTTCTTTGATGAAATCGATTCAATCGGATCTGCAAGAGGAAGTTCAGATACTGCAAAAGTCAGAGAGGGCGTAATAAATCAAATTTTAACTGAAATAGATGGCGTAGAAGATTTATCTGATGTAATTATTATTGGCGCCACAAATCGTCCAGAACTAATGGATCCGGCATTATTAAGGCCCGGAAGATTCGATAGACATCTTCTAGTTGGACCGCCAAATAAGAAAGGAATTGAAGAAATACTTCAAGTTCATTTAAATAAAGATATTATGCCGCGAGGAATGACTTACAAAAATTTAGCAGAAAAATTAAAAGGTTATACTGGGGCAGACATAGAAGCAATTGTTAGAGAATCTGTTATTGCAGCATTAAGAGAAGATAAAAAGGCTACAAAAATTAAAGATAAACATATGACTGACGCAATCAAAAAAATAAAACCTTCAATCAATAAGAATGCTTTAGATGCATACGAAGGAGCATTAAAGGAAGTTGAAAAAGGACCAGATTACCTTGGATAATTATTAACCAAGTATTATTGGTTTATCTTCGACAATTATTGTGTGTTCAAATTGAGAAACAACCGAACCTCTTTTTTCTAAAAGTACTTGATGATCAGTTAATAATTCATTTCTAACTAAGTATGCAATTGAAGATTTTGCTTTTGCATATCCAAACTTGTCTTGTATATCTCTAATATTAAACGGCAATGTTAAGAATTCCTTCTTAATAAAATTAAGAACATCCCTATAAAGTCTAACTGGTTTATCAGATTCCAATTGATAAATTCCGGAACTTTTTCCTGATTTTATCATACCGTCTCCGTCCGTTAAGAACGGTTCAACCGCAATAACCATTCCTCTTTCCAGTATATCGTTTGTTTTAGTATCATAATTGGGAATACCAAATCCGCTGTGAATATCATACTGCTCGATTCCGTGACCGGTTAAGTTTTTGATTATTTTATATTTTGAACCCTTTACTACTTTTTCTACTGCTTTACCAATTTCAGAAACCTTTACACCGGGTTTTATAACTTTCAGCGCTTCATCCAAAGCTCGTCTATTCAAATTTATTAATTCAGCATGATTATCTGTTTCTATTTCAAAAGTAATTGCACTATCCACAATAAATCCGTCAATATGAACTCCTATGTCCAATTTAACTAAATCTCCTTTTTCAAAAACACGAGTGTCATCAATCTGAGCAATATCATGCGCAGCAGTATCGTTAACAGAAATATTTACTGGAAATGCAATTCCTCCTCCCAATTCTAAAATTTTATTTTCAATTTTCTTAGAAAATTCAAGATAATTCATTCCCGATTTAGCAATAGATTTTCCATATTCCTTACATTTCTTAGATATTTCACTTGCTTTTTGATATTTTTTTACATCCATGATGATAGCCCTGAATTAAGATTTTTTAATTGTTCTTCTTTGTAATTAAATAATTCAAATATTTTATAGGTTGCTGCAATTAATTGTTTATCGATATAATAGTCCTTATCAATATCTTCTTTTTTTGCATTCTTTGAAAGGATTACTTTATCTCTTATCAACTTACTTTTTTTATTACTAACTACGTATTCAACAATTGTTCCAGGTTCTACAACCAAGTTTTCTTTTTCCATTAATCTTCCTGCTGCCACCTGCGGTCCAATTGATTTATAATCATTCAATCTTCTTGTTAATTTATTTTTTAAAACAAATTTTTCGATATCGATTTTATTATTTCTTATATCTTCAATAATTTGTTTTATTATTTTTTCTGCAGATTTTATTGATTTCGTTTCTAAAACACTCTTTAATATCTTTAATTGAGATTCTTTTGATAATTTACTCCAATCTCCTCTTTTGGATTCAAGACCCTTTATTATTAAATTGCCATCCTTTTTTAACAAAGCATATCTCTTTTTTGCACCCGCACTCGAGTTACGCTTTTCCAAAAAAATTCCCGAAGCGTAGTCTCCCTCATCCTCCAATTCCATTGGATCGGGAAGAGTCTTATTTATATTTTCAATAAAAGAATCCACATTAGGATTGTTAATTAAAAATATGGAGTCGGTATCTCCATAAATTACTTTTATTTTTTCTTTATTTGCTTGCTCAATTAAATTTTCTATATATTTTCTACCGTATGCAGTTATACTTCTTGCACAATCAAACGAATACCAACGAGCACCATAAAAACCCATATATCCATAAAATGAATTTGCCAGAATTTTAAGAGCATAAGATTCACCATCCAATTTTTTAACATTTATAATATCGGTTTCATTTTTCAATTTATTTTTCACCTTTATTCTTTGATTAATAATTTGCTTCAAAATATTTGGTAAAAAACTATTTTTATTTTCAAAAAAAACTTTTTTATCTGGAAGATTAATTTCATTATTTCCCGATTCGTAAGACATACTATACGGCTCAATATTATGTGCAATAATTATTGAAGGATATAGACTTCTAAAATCAAAAACTCTAACGTTCTCGTATAGACCAGGTTTAGGTTGATAAACAAAAGCACCTTCATATTTTGCATACATTCTTTCAGAGATTTCTTTGTTATTTGGTTTTCTTTCTATAACTCTATTCTCTAAATAAGCATTTTTTAAAATAAATAATTCTACAAGTTTACCAAATTTCATTCTCGTAACCTCATTCAGCGGCATATTAATTAAATTGCTAAATTCTATTGCAATATCTAAAACTTTTAACATTAAATCATGAGTTAATTTAGAATCTTGTAAATTATATTTACATATTTCATCTAATTTTTCTTTTTCATTCGATTCAAAGTAGTTTTGTATCTTTGCTCCAAGATCCGAAGTCTTAACTTCTCCCAACATTGCTTCAGCAACATCGTTCAATTTTAGAGATTTAGATCCAATGCTTTGAGATAAAACATTTCGAATAAATATGTATACATCTATATTCGTGATTCCATTTATTTCAATTTTATTTTCTCTTCCTGCTCTTTTTTCTATTAATTCTGAATTTAGCGTACCCAGTTTAAGATTCATGTTATTTTTTTTCATTCTATCTAGTATAAATTTTAGATCAAATCTATCGGAATTATATCCACAAATTATATCTGGATTAAATTCATTTATTGTATTTGCAAAATCCCATAATAATTCTTCTTCATTTTCAAAATTTTTTACATAGTCAAGATCCGAATTAAATTTTTTAGAAATCGAAACTTTACTATAATTTTTAGAATAATAAGAAATAGATAAAATTTTGTCATATTTTGAATCCGGAAATCCATAATTTGATTCAGTTTCTATATCGAATGCCAATATTTTTGGTTCTTTATCAAAAAATTTTATTTTATTTTTTACCAAAGACTTATGTATTAGATTAATATCGTGCTCAAATACATCTTCTTCATTAAAATTGGTTAGTGCATCCTTCAGATCTTTTTTATTTTCAAACTCTATTTTAGCAAGTTTTGTTTTTATATTTCTAAAATTTTTTTCAACCAAAGTGTAAGAATATTCTTTAAGATCATAATTTGTAAAATTATTCAATAATAAATAATATTTTTCTAGTTCAAATTTATTTGTTTTATTACTTTCGTTATTAATTAAATAAAATTTCCGAGAATTAATCTCGGAATAATCTACTGCAGTATTCATTCGGATCCTTTGATTTGATCAAAGAATCTTCTCATATCTCTTTGTATTTGGTCAGCATCCGCTTTTAGTTTTTCAAGACTTACGTGCAATCTTTGCTCGTCTTTAACCAAATTAGATATTTGATCGTAAGGATTTACTGCTCTTTGAAAGTCTGCAATACCGATAGACCCATAAGGTGATTTATTCATCTCCCGGGATACTTTTGCAAGTAAATTTCCCAACCAAAGATTTAAGGCATCCTTTACTTCGGATCTAATTTGTTTACCTTCAGTTATATGATCTCTCATCAAGTTAACAACTCTTGCTCGAGGAAATGGTAGTGAATCATCTTCATCTTGCATTATTTCGTCATTAGTATGCATATTTTGTTCGTTTTCCATAAAAATTATTCAAATTTAAGCTTATAAAGATTAGTATTTGCAACAATATCAGTCTCTAAAATGAAAACCATACTCTTCTTTTATTATATGGTCGCATATTTGAGATATTCCATAAGTAACCAAATCTTGTTCAGGATTATTTATTATTGCATCACAAACTAAATTTAATAATCTAGTTGTTTCCGAATTTAGTTCATAAGTAGTTCCCCTGGTTCCTCCAATATATTGAGATATTGTTGATGTTTGAGAATCAAATAAAATTGCTATGTCTTTCTGTGTCATTCCTCTATTAACTAATTCTTTTGCCAGATTTGCTTTGACCGAATGAATTGCAGTTTTTGCAATGAATTCGTGAGGAAAAATTAATGCCATTACTAAGTAATACTCTTTTATTTTAAATAATTTTATGAAAACGTCTTAACAAATCTTCTTGTAAGCAAGCCTGAAAACAATAATAATCCAAATCCAAGCGCCAAAGAATCACCCATTGTAAGATTTGCTTCCGCATATCGTGCAATTGCACTCCAAATAAATATAGTTCCAGTTATGCCAATAAATGCAAGACCTACTTGTTTAATTAATCTCTTTTGCTCTCTTAATTTTTTTCTTCTCAATCTTCTTCTTCGTTGAGCATAAATAGAATTACGAATTTTAATCATTCTTGAGCTAAGATGACGATACATATTATGAAAAAGAATTAACTTTATTTAAATATATCAAAATAATTATAAATCAATCAAATTAGAGAATAATGTGGGCGGATGGCCAAGTCCGGTAAGGCAACGGGTTGCAGTCCCGTCATTCGGGGGTTCAAATCCCTCTCCGCCCTTAAGTTTAAAAATATTAGTCGAATAGCATAGTATGAAATTTAATTTACTCTTACATGATGAAGAATTTTTACCTAGAAAGTCAAAATTAGATCATAAAAGTAAATTTGAAGATGTTATGCATTCGGATTTAAAATCGGAATATAAATTATTGAACAAATTGATCAAAGATTAATTTTTTTTATATACATACGTTTTTTCAATCTCGTCCATAATTATATAATTATTTTTTTCAAGATCTTCTCTTATTTTATCTGCCTCTTGAAATTTTCGATTTAACCTAAATTTGTCTCGCATTTTGATTTTATCCATAATTTCTTTAGGAATTTTTACTGATTCCCTAATTCCTAATTTGAATAAATCATCAATAAATTCAATAATTTTTTTCTTATCAAATTCAGAAGTTTTTTCATTATTCAGGCTTAAATTCATTATACCTAGAGCCTTCGGAAAATTAAAATCGTCAAGCAAAGACTCTTTTATTTCGTCGATATATGTTTCATACAGATTATCCTTTTTTATATCATCCAGTTTTACATATTGCTCTATTAAATTTTTTCTAGATAATTTTGCGGACTTAATTCCATCATCCGTAAAATTCATATTTTTACGATAGTGTGTTCCCAAACAATAATATCTAAAATCCAAGGGACTATAATCAGATTGTTTAATATCTTCCAAAGTTACAAAATTATTTTTCGATTTCGACATTTTTTCAGAGTTTATATTAAGAAAAGAAATATGAGTCCAATAATTTACCCATCTATTAATGCCATAATAAGCCTCCGATTGACAAATTTCATTGTTATGATGTATTGGTAATAAGTCTTCGCCCCCAGTATGTATATCAATATTTTTTCCAAGATATTTACTTGCCATCGCAGAACATTCTATATGCCAACCCGGATACCCTTCGCCCCACGGAGAATCCCATTTCATATCTTGATCATCAAATTTTGATTTTGTAAACCATAAAACAAAATCATGTTTATTTTTTTTATTCAAGTCTAAACCAACTCTAGATTTAGAATCTTCAACAATTCCGCCAAGTTTCCCATACTTAACTTTAGATGTATCAAAATAAACATTTCCGCCCGCAGAATACGCATACTCTTTTTCTTCCAATTTTTTTATCATAAGTATTTGTTCTTTTATGTGATCTGTTGCTTTGGGAAATTTATTTGGTAATTCTATATTCAATTCTTTCAAATTCTTCTTAAAAATGTCCGTATATTTTTTTGCAATATCCCATACGGTAATTTTTTCCTTTTTTGATGCCAGCTTAATTTTATCTTCTCCTTCGTCCGAATCAGAAACTAAATGACCAACATCCGTTATGTTCATTATATGATTTATTTTATATTTATTTAATTTAAAAGTGGATTTCATAAAATCAACTATTATGAAATTTCTTAAATTACCTATATGCGGTGTATTGTAAACAGTTGGACCACACGAATAAATATTAACATTTCCTTTCTCTTTTGGAATAAATTTTTCTTTTCCCTTACTCAATGAATTATATAAATGCAGATCCATAGTTAATTATAATTTTATTTTATAAAAATAAGACTTATAATTATTTATATCATTATTTAATATGACTTCAATTTTTTCAAAGATAATTTCCGGGGAGATACCCTCTTACAAATTATATGAAGATTCAAAATGTATTGCAATTTTGGATATAAATCCAATAAATATTGGACATACTTTACTTATTCCAAAAAAAGAATATGTTACTTATATGGATGTTCCTGATTCAGATTTAAAGCATATGTCTATAATTTTAAAATTTCTTTCTAAAGAATTAATTCGTATAGTTGGATGCACAGGAATAAATATATACCAAAATAATGGACCTTCCGCAGGACAAGAAGTTCCACATGTCCATTTTCATATTATTCCTAGGTTTGATTCCGACAATGCCATTGCTCAACCAAATAGAAAAAATATGAAACCTGAGGAAATTAAGGAAAGTTATGAATTAATAATCAAAAATTTAGCTGAATTTAAAAAAGTTAAAAGATCCGTTTTACCTAGAAAAATAAAAAAACAGAAAACTCAAACTCTCAAAATTAAAGTTAAAAAAAGAAGAGATTAATAATTTCTAAAGAAATGGTAAACATCATGATTTATTCTTGCAGATTCTAAAGCATGATTTATTTCTCCTCTGTGTAAATGAGCTCTAGCTTGATCTCGATGTTCTGCCGGGATTTGTTCTAAATAATTATAAGTTGATTCAATTGTTTTAACTGCTTGACTTATGAATGCATTTTTTTCTGCATGTAATGAATGATCTCTAGTTTTTATAACACCCATTGAAACTAAACTCCATACAACTGCAAAAAAACCAACAATTGCAATTAAAACGAAATGCGGAGCCGTTATTATACCCATTTTAATAATAATCGCCGGTCCTTTTTATATTTTACTTAGATTTGAGCTAGAAATACTCTAAAGATAATGTCGGGATAATTTAAACTAAAAATTATTGCAATAAAAAATGCCGGAGCAAAAGCAATTCCACCTTTAACTTTAACATATTGTTTGTGTTTTTTAATAAGTTCAATATCCTTTTTTAACACTCCAATCTTTCTTGGAGAATATATTAATTTGTTTTTATGGTAAATTTTCTCGGTAACCCAATCTCCTTCCACCAGATCTTTTGTACTTATTTTTTTATCAAAATAATTAAGTTGAATTATATAACTTAAATACATAGTTAGAATTATTAAAAAAATAAATCCAATTGGGTAAAATAATATTAATGAAATTATGCTAATCAAAAATAATTCTTTAACATATTTTTTATTTTTAATTTCGTTTAAATTTTTAAAAGTGTTAAATAAAACAATTAGTATTGAATAAATTCCTCCAGCTAAAATTAAATTTATACTAAATTCTAAAATAAATGGAATTGTATTTTTTAATATTGCTCCGGCAGATGATATACCAATTAATAATTTTGCATCACCTCCGCCCCAATTTCCGCTAAAAAATAGTCCCAGACCAATTATGCTTCCTAAAAACATTGAAACTAAATAATCTGTAAAAAGTAATTGTTTAGTTATTGCAAAATAAATGTGAAAAATTAAACCTATTAAAATTAAACCATTCGTTAGTATATCTGGAATTTCATATTTGTATAAGTCTATTGGCAAAGATAATACTATTGCGAATATTATTAATCCAATTAAAAAGTCCATATTTATTTTGGTTATTATTTTATTTAAGCTTCTTCAATTCCCTTTTCAGTTATATTGAATAATATTTCACCTTCCGGTAAATAAGGAGAATCTACAAGTTTTGCAACTCTTTTACCGCCTTTTCCTTTTCTTAAGAAAAGTCTAAATTGTGAAGCGTGACCTAATATGTGACCGCCTATTGCAGTTGTAGGATTACCAAAGAAGATAGCAGGATTTGCTTGAACTTGATTTGTTAAATAAACTGCCATATTATGTTTATCCGCGACACTTTGTAATGCATGCAAGTGTCTATTTAATTTTTGTTGACGAGTAGCAAGAGTTCCTCTTCCTGCATATTCTGATCTGAATAAACTCATTAATGAGTCGACTATGATTAGTCCAAACTTTCTTGGATGTTTTCCAATTACTTCATCCAGTTTATCTACAAGAAGCATTTGATGGTCAGACGTATATGCTCTTGCAACCATGATTCTGCTTAAAATTTCATTAGGATCTAAACCTCTCGATTCACAAATTTGCTTTATTCTTTCCGGCCTAAATGTATTTTCAGTATCTATATATATTACATCTTTATTCAGACCGCCCTGATCTTCAGGCAATTGACAATTAACGGACAACATCATCCCGAGCTGACTTTTACCGGAACCAAATTCTCCAAATGCTTCAGTTATACTTTGAGTTTCAATTCCTCCTCCAAGTAAGCCGTCAAAATCTTCAGAACCTGTTTTTATTCTTTGCACAATTGTTTTTCTTTCTACAAGTTCAGTTCCACTAATGAAGCCCATGTCTAGTGCATTTCTTGCAGCAATTTGCGCCTTCATCGCGGAAGCAACAGTCATACCGCTCGAATCGGATAATTCTTGAGTTGGAGCCACAGCTATTGCCATTATAGTATCATAACCTGCTTCTCTTAATTTTTCGGCAGTCATCGGACCAACTCCCGGTAAGTCTTCAAGTTCTAATTGTTTTTCTTCTTCATTTTCTTGAGATTCTTCGTTTACAATTTCTTCAGTTTTCTTACGAGCCATTTTTCAACATTAAAATTACTTCCTCCGCTTTTAATCTATTTATATTATTGACTGTCATTTCCGTTCTATCATAAGAAGTATTGTGCCGAATTATTCCTTCTACAGAAATATAATCTCCCACATAATTCGGTTCAGATTCTGAGGTCAATTCTGCACCATAGAAATTATTTGCAACATCTCCGAAGCAAGTTATTCTACAATTTCCTTTTCCATCATCTAAAACCATACTCAAAATAGGTATATTTTTTGATTCATTTCCATGTTCAGCACATCCGTTTTCCGTTATTTTCCGGTTACACTTTATACAACCTTGATAGAATCTAGGTTCATTTCCTGCAACAATTGTTCCATGTACTTTCACCGGCAAATTTAATGTAGGATTATCTAAATTGGTTAGTTGTTTTTTATTTACATCCACATTAACTTCGTCTTGATTAATTATTATTTGTGTATTCGCTATAAGTTGTAAATCTTTTCCGCTGTATTTATTTTCTCTTATTGAACAATTCTTAATCCTTAATGAATCTCCTTCTTTTATTCTACTTTCAGTAACCAATGATGCACGTTTATCCCAAAGAGTAGTTCTAATTGTTCCAGATTCATCAATCAATTCAATACCAATGTATTCAATTTTTCTACCTTCTTTTTCAAAAAATCTAGAAGGATATATCTTTTTTATCTTACAAATTATTTCAACACCAGTCATTCCAGGATGTAATTCATTTATTTTTAGAATTTTTGTTGAAGGATCATCCAGAATTTTAATATTCAAATCTGTAGCAACCATAAATGCTGCACCTTCTTCGGATACTAAGCCATCAAATTTTTTAGTTTTTTCAGAAATTTTATTTTTAATTTCGGTTTCACTTAAACCACTTTGCTCAATTAATTTTTGAATTAGATTTTCAATAGGTACCTTAATCATAGTCTAGTTTTAATAGTTTAATTATAAATTTTTGTTCTCTGAATCCAATTCATTCTTTATTGAGTTAGACATAGACTCCAACAATTTTCCTCTAATAAGTTTTGGATTTTCTCCACCGTGCCACGAATACCGAGGTCTTATTCTCATAGGATATATTTTTTCATTTGTATCATCCAATACGATTCCTGCACCATTTTCTCTTGGTAGCGCATCAATATATTGATTTAATTCAGAGGTTGTATATGATTGCATCATTTGATTCATTGCATCAAGATCAAATTTAGAAGTTAATCTATGGGATATAAGAATATCTGATTGCGTAATAACGTCCGTATTGATTTTACCAGGTTGTTGAGTTGCCAAAATTAAAGAAATTCCGGGTTGACGACCCTCTCTCAATATCTGCATTAAAGGATAAGATGCAAGAGTTTTACCTTTTTCCGGAAGAAATTCATGTGCCTCGTCAATAAATAAATTCATCAAAGGAATATTTGAATGATTTTCAGAGAATAGATTATTATCTTTCAGAATTGCGAGTTCTTCTTCCTTTCTTGCCATCATTCTTTTTTTCATAATATAATCACATAAGAATCCAATAACTAATGCTTTTATTTTTTCACCATTCTCAACTTGCGCATACTCAGATAAGTCAATAATAATATTTTTTCCGCCAACTAAGAATTCATCGAGATCAGTTCCCTTTTCATCAAAAATTCCCCATTTTTTAATAAATTTTAATTTATTCTCTAAAATTAATTTTTCATCTTTACTCGCATCTTTATCTTTTTCTATTTTTTCTAAAATATTTTTTATGGAATAATTTTCTCCAGAAGATTCTAAACTTCTTTCAAGAAGTAATCCTTCTTTACTAACTAAATCAATGTCGAATAATTCACACCAATTTTCAAAAGTAATTTGATTCGGTCTTATAGAAAAGGAACTATCCACGGGTATACCTTTTTTCAACAAACTATCATAAGATCCGGCAGGAGAATAAACTGTTATATTGCAAGCTTTGGGTTTTATATTCGATTTTGTTAACAAATCTGCATCTTTAAAGTTAGGATATTTCATTGTCCAATAAATACCCATGGTATCAAAAAATATTGATGTTATATTATTTCTCAAATCTGATTCTAAATCAGAAATTCCTTCTATCATAACTCCAAGAGTATAAGATTTACCCGTACCTCTCTTACCCGAAACTAAAATTGCATGAGGTTGATTAAAGTCAAGATACACCGGATTTGCTAAAACCTTATTTCTTTCCATAGTTACATAATGTCTACCAATTAAAATTGAACCCTTTGTTCCGTATTTTTTGACATCAGATGGCTTTCTACCAAGAACTATTTCATACATGAATATTTGTGTATTTTATAATATATATATTATTTCGTAATATTTATTAATTATTTAAAAAAAATTAATTTAGGCCAACGTCGCATAATCTGGTATTGCGCTCGCCTCGAAAGCGAGTTCCTTTGGAATTGCAGGTTCAAATCCTGCCGTTGGCGTCATTATTTAAATAAACATAATGGGTTCCAGGTAAATAAGTTATATTTTCAAATTCACCGGATAAATCTTCTTCAATTTTTCTAGATAAACCAACATATCTTACTTTACCTAACTTACTTATACAAGCTTCTTTCAAAGGTACATGACTTTGATACAAAGACAATTCTGAGCTATTTTCTATTTTTTTTAATAAAGTTCTTTGACTAATGGTTCTGCTCGGAGAATTATTTCTTAATTGATTTTGTAAATCTCTTAAAGATAATGGAGCAAATTCAATTTTATCTAAAATCATTTCTTCCAAAGTTTTAGTATTTCTTCGATTTAACAATTTTTGTCTCTGTTGGCTGTTTTTCCAAGAATCATTAGACGACATTTATTCTTATAAAAGAATATAATATTTAAATTTAGTCCAATAAATTTATATTATTTGTTTCTAAAACATAATTTGCTAATTCATTTAGCCTATATGACAAAATTAAACATTTTTCATCAATCTTTGACGAAGAAGTTTTATTCAATAAACTTTTCTCGATATTTAATGCATAGACTAAATCGCTATCTGCAACATAAGTATTTCCAAGAATTTTAGAAGAGTTATTTATTAAAGTTATACAATTTTCCAATGATTCATTTGCTCTTTGAAATCTAAATTGGTCCGACATTTCATTAGCAGTATTATTGGGATGATTACTCCTTATCAAGGATCTTAATTGACTTGAAGCAATTCTCAAATCCTTTTCAATGTTTTCATAAGCAGTGGATTCCGAATTTCTCTTTATTTCAAAAATTCTTTTATCTGTTTCTTCCAAAAAAGAGTTTATATCTTTTAATCTTTCATAAACATCCATTTTTTTAAAGCGCCCCTTCCGGGATTTGAACCCGGGTCACCAGCTCGAAAGGCTGGGATGATTGACCGAACTACACCAAAGGGGCGTAAAATTTGCTATTTTTTCATATTTTTAAATGTTTCTTTAAAGGTTACTTTTTTAAATAATTTCTTTAAAGTATATTTAATGGGCGTATAGCTTAGTCTGGTAGAGCGCTGGTCTTATAAGGCCACTTCCGAAATGGAAGATCTGAGTATACCAGAGGTCCCAGGTTCAAATCCTGGTTCGCCCATTTCACAATTATTTTATACTTTATTTTTAAACTTATATATGGATTATTTTAGAAAATTAGTTGCAAAATCAATATCAGAATCTGCCAATTTGGATGAAAAAAAAATATATCAACTTTTAGAATATAATGACAAAAATGATCGAGGAGACATATGTTTACCTTGTTTTACTCTCGGAAAAAAAATTAATCCTGGAAATATCGCATTAAATCTTAGAAAAAAAATAGTTTTACCAAAACAAATTGAAAGAGCAGAAGTTATGGGACCTTATATTAATTTTTTTATAAAAAAAGAATTTCTTGTAAATTTTGTTTCAAAAGATGTAATAAAAAATAAAAATAAATTTGGATCAAAAAATATTGGTAGAAATAAAAAAATTGTAATCGAACATACTTCAATAAATCCAAATGCATCCCCGCATATTGGTCGTGCAAGAAATGCAATAATTGGAAATTCAATATCTAAACTTTATGAATTTTTTAATTATAATCCTGAAATTCATTATTTTGTTAACGACATAGGAAAACAAATTGCAATGTTGGTTTATGCAGCCGGAGGAAAATCATACAAATTTGAAGAGTTACTTGATTTATACAAAAGTATAAATGATAAAGTTAAAGAAAATGAAAATTTAGAAAAAGAAATTCTTATGCTATTATATAAATTTGAAAACGGAGATAAAAAAGTAATTAAAGAATTTAATAAAATTGTTAAAGTTGCAGTTAAAGGTATTACAAATATTCTTGGAAAATTAAATATAAACTATGATAGTTTTGATTATGAGAGCGAGTATTTACAGAACAATAAAGTTTCTCGAGTTATATCAAAATTAAATAAAACTGGAAAACTTTTCGAAGACGAAGAAGGAAGATTTGCATTAGATCTTTCTGAATATAATTTACCAATGAAGAATCCAGTTATGATTTTAACCCGAAGTGATAAAACATCTTTATACGGATTAAGAGATATTGCTTATGCTATTGATAAACAAAAAATATCAAAAACAAACATCGCAGTTATTGGCGAAGAACAAAAATTATATACAAAACAAGTTAACTCTGCATTGGACATATTAAATAAATCTCCCATTGAAATTATTCATTATTCTTTAGTTTTAGGTAAAGATGGAAAATTATCAACCCGAAAAGGAAATGTACCTTTATTGAGCGATTTACTTGATGAAGTTTATGAACTTGCAAAAAAAGAAATTAGTTATAGATCAAAAGGTAAAAGATCTAACTCCAATAAAATTGGTAATGCTGCAATTATTTATTCTATGCTCAGAGTTTCACCTGAAAAAAATGTTGTTTTCAATCCCGAACAAGCAGTTAAATTCGAAGGAGATACAGGACCTTATCAACTCTATACTTATGCAAGAATTAATTCTTTATTAAAAAAATCATCTAATGGAAACGTTAATTCAAAGTTAGTTAATGAAGCAGAACTAGATTTAATTAAATTCATTGCAAAATTCCCAAATATAACTGAAAAAGCAATGTTAACTAAAAAAACAAATTTAGTTCCAAATTATTGTTCTGAACTTTGTCAAAAATTCAATTCATATTATTCTCAGAATATTATTATTTCCGATGATAAAAATTTAACAAATCATCGAATTGGTTTAATTAAGCTTGTAAAACAAGTAATTGAAAATTCCATGTTCATTATGGGTATAGAAACCATTCAAGAAATGTAATTAGAAATGTTTTTAAAACTAATAGATAAATAAAAATAATGAAAAGATCTTCAAGAAAGTGGAAGAAAAAGAATAAGTCCGGATACCGAGGTAGATGGAAATGGTATCGAAAGAAGTTAAAGAAAAAGAAGAGACTTAGAAGATTAAAGAGATCATAAGAATTTATTCAAATTATTTTTGATTTTATTATATAATTTATCGCTAATCACTAATTTAATATTTGGATCTATGTATGTTTCAAATTTATCCAAGTTATATAATTTATAATATTTTAATATGGTTTTTTGAAAATTATCTTCATTTAAGTATAATTTTAATTGCCCAATATTTAATGCAATTTGTAATATTTTACGTATATTTGGTTTATTTTTTTTAACTAAATTAATATGTTGAATTAAAAAATGATTTTTATCATTCGATTCATCTAAACTCATAATTTTTTTAACAAAATTTGAATTTAATTTATTTATATCAACGTTCCAATTTATTTTTAATTCTGATTCATTCAAAGAATCTTTAATTGATCTCCAAAATCTTAAACCATCTGCATCATTATTGACACTGTTCTTGTGCAGCAATTCGCTCTTTTCTAATACTAGTTCAAAAGTTTCTTTTAATGATTTCATTATAGTATTATATTTTATTTTATTATATATAATTTATTTTGTTAAAATATAAAATTTTAACATACAAAATAACTTATTTACAAAAAATTTAATCTAATATTTTTTAATACAAGATTTAAACAGAAATTAAAATGGGAGGTAAATTAAGATGAGTTTATATAAAGAACTAAGACAGACCGTTTACTTTGGTGGTGAAATTGATACACAATATAAAACTAATATAAATAAAATGTTGAAAAGAATGAGAAAAATCGGATTAGGACTAGAAGATATATTATAACTTTATACTTCTAGTTCTTTTATTTTTTCCCAAGGAAATTCAGATCTACCGAAATGTCCGTATGATGCAGTTTTTTTGTATATTGGATTTTTCAAATCAAAATATTCTATAATATTTGCAGGTTCAAGTTCAAAATTATTTTTAATAATTTTAACAAGTTCTTCTTCTGATTTATCCGAAGTTCCAAAAGTATTTACTGAAATTGAAACAGGTTCTGCGACTCCAATAGAATATGCTAATTGAACTTCACATTTTTCTGCAAGATTATTTGCAACAAGATTTTTTGCTATAAATCTTGCTGCATATGCAGCACTTCTATCAACTTTCGAAGGGTCTTTTCCAGAAAAAGCACCTCCACCGTGCCTACCCATGCCACCATATGTATCAACAATTATTTTTCTTCCAGTTAAACCTGCATCTGCTTGCGGTCCACCAATTACAAACTTTCCAGTTGCATTAATATGAAAATTTGTTTCATCATCTATCCATTTTCCACAGACTGGATTTATTACATGCTCAACAACTTGTTTTTCTATTTCTTCATGAGTTATAAATTCATCATGATGTATTGCTATAACAATTGTATCAACTCTTTTTGGTTTATTACCTTCATATTCAACAGTAACTTGAGCTTTACCGTCTGGTCTTGACCAAGAAAATGTTCCATTTTTTCTTAATTCTGCTAATTTTTTTGTTAACTTATGAGACAAATCAATAGGCAAGGGCATAAAATTTTCAGTTTCATTTGTGGCATATCCAAACATAAGTCCTTGATCACCAGCACCTTGTTTTTTATGTAATCCTTCTGATTCAGTAACTCCTTGTGATATATCGGGAGATTGTTCGTTTAAAGATATTATTACTCCGCAATCTTCATAATTTAATCCAAATTCTGGATTAGTATAACCAATTTCTTTCAAAGTCTCCCTTACTACTTTTTGAATATCTACATAAGCCTTAGTTGTAACTTCTCCAGTAACAAAAATTAAACCTTTAGTTGCAAGAGTTTCTACTGCAACTCGGGAGTTTGAATCTCTAGATATTAATTCATCTAATATTGCATCAGAGATTTGATCACATATTTTATCAGGATGACCTTCAGTTACAGATTCGGATGTAAATAATTTTTTCATAAAATTATTACAAGATAAAACTTATAAGCTGTTTTTTGTTAAATTATTTTAAGCACGAGTTCCAGAGCGGTCAAATGGGCAGGGTTAAGGACCCTGTGGCTTAGTGCCTTCGCAAGTTCGAATCTTGCCTCGTGCATCAATATATCACAGATTTAAATAAACTATCATCAAATATTCTTCTAACTTTTAAATCTTCTAATCTTGGAACTTTGGATCGTATTTCGTCAATCAAAATATTAATATTAGATAAATCTGCATTTTTAGGAGTTCTAATTATAATACCATTAGAATATCTTCCCATAAATTCAAAAGAATCTGTTATGTATTTATTTTCTTGAAGATATTTCATAAAAATACCGAGTTCATTTGCAGATTGAATATTTGATGTAAATGTTATCATATGAGTTTTGTAATCAAAAGGTCGAGGGTTTATGAAAGTTCTGTAACCCGAAATAATTCCACTTTCTTCTAAATTTTTTATTCTTGATTGGACAGTTTTATAGGTAACTCCTAGTTTATTTGCAATATTAATTAATTTTTCTTCACAATTTTCTGATAGAATACTCAATAATTTTTTATCTAATTCATCAATATTTTCCGTATCAATTAAAATTGAATTTTCAATTACTCCTGTATTATTTGTAATATATTTATGTTTCATCATATCAAATTTATTAATTTCTCTTAAATCAAAATCATGTATTTTTTTTATTGACAAGATATTTGTTATAAAATCATACAATTCATTTACATTTTTTACTGTTAACATTATAACCCAGTCGAAATCATAACCACACTTAATTATCCAATTAACATTTTTCTTTTTCTTTAGTTTTTCTAAAAAGTCAGGAGAATCTTTTAATTTATCTAATTTAATAAAAAGAAAAAAACTTCTCATATTTAATTTATATGGGTTTATGATTACTTGATTTGTAAATACCGGATCTGGTTTTTCTTCTTTTAATAATTTAATTCTATAATCTACAAATTGCTGAGATCTACTTATTTTTTTACCTATTTGGTTACTACTAAGTTTTACATTATTTTCTATTTCTTTTAATATTTTAATATTAAATTTGTCCATTTGTTTTTATTGTATTTTTTAAATATAAATATTACTTTTTTACAAAATTTATAGCAATTAATTTTTAATATTAAATAAAAATATTCAAATATGGCAATATCTATCCCAACAAAGATATTGAATTTATTAAATATTACACAAACGGCACTTTGGCTATCACAATTATTATTAAAATAAATTCAAAAATATTTTTTAATAATTATATTGAGGGCCAGATTATTAAATAAATTAATATTTATTTGTAAAAAATATATTATATAATATTAAATTATACTTTTTAACAAAAAATATAATAAAATATTTTATTAATACAATAAATATACTACTTTTATGGGAATTAAAAGAAGAATATTAATACCAATTGAAGAAAAACGAAAGGATTCAGATTGGACTCTCAGATTAAAAGAAACAACTAATCAAAGTATTAACGGAAATAACAATATTCAAATAAGTAGCGAA
Organism: Candidatus Woesearchaeota archaeon; assembly: GCA_038128845.1. Lineage (GTDB taxonomy): Archaea > Nanobdellota > Nanobdellia > UBA10117 > ARS21 > ARS21. The sequence continues at coordinate 110,013 of JAYPKL010000001.1, forward strand.
AGAGACACAAATATTAATCAAAATAATTCTCTATTTTCATCAATAGAAAATAATAGTTTATCTGAATCAATTAATCAAAACAAAGATAAAATTAAAAATCTAGAAACTATGGCTGAAAATCTTAATAAAAATCAAGAATCATATAATACTGAATTTATGAACATAATTTCAGTTATTGTTCAAAAAATTGAAGATACTAATTACAATGAAAAACATATTTCTGAAATAAATTCAGATATAAGAGATTTAACCTCAAAATTAATTAATTTAGACAATAAATATAATTCAAATAATTTTGAAATTAAACAACTTTCTGAAAAATTAATTAACATTAAATCTGAATTATCTAATGATTATGTAACAAAAAATCAATTAAATTCTCTTTATCAAAACATCGAAAATATACTTGAATATCAAAATTCTGATGAAATAGAATCAAACTCAAATAGAATTACCAAACTAGAAAATAAACTTTCTAATTACTTAGATTTAAAAGAAAATCAATCTGATACAATACCAAAATCAAAACAAATAAAACCAATTTACGAATCATCCTTAGAC
>JAYPKL010000001.1:110583-180267 GCA_038128845.1 Candidatus Woesearchaeota archaeon
TCCTTAGACGATATAATTCATCAAAATTCAAAAATTAAATTCCAAAAGAAAAAAACTAAAGAAAATTCAAAAATCCAAATACATTACGATTCTCTAAATCCTGGATTAATTGAAATACAACCCTTACCTGGAAATAAAATTGCACTAACATCTCGTTCCAGAAATATTGATTCAAATGATAATTTTTCAAATACTCTAATTTACGATCCATTAAATTCAGATTACAATCAAAGACAAAAATCTGATTTCTTTGAAAAAATGAACGAACATTCTGCAGATGGAACTTTAGATTCAATTATTAGATCTTTAACTAATCCAAAAATAAATAAATATCTTGACAAAAAAATTGATTCAAAATTCAAAAAACATATCAATTCAATCACAGAAATATTATCTGAAAATTATTCTGGAAATCATTCAGATATACTTTCCGACGTTACAAATTTAACTATATATAAAAATAAAAAATCAAAAGGATTTAATTCACTAAAAAAGAAATCCGGATTTTTCGGAATTTCAGGAACTACTGCACCTATTGCACTTAAAGCTGCATCAATTTATGATAATTTATCCAAACTTAATTAATAATCTGTTATTTTTTTCTCAATTGAATTATATTCAATTATTGATGATCTTCCTCTAAATCCTTCTGAAGTCATTTTTTGAGTTATTATTTTCTTTTTTTCCAAAGTGTCTAAAACTCTTTTGAATGTTTTTTCAGATTTCTTTCCGCCTCTTTTTGAATAGATTGAGAAAAGTTTTCCAGTAGTGTTTCCGCTATTTTCTTCACAAATTTTTCTAATGAAATTTTCAGTGTCTGTGAAATCATCCGAACTTTTAATTTTAAAATTAGGAATTTTTGATATTGCTTTAATTATGTGTTCTTCTTCTATTTTTTTTGAAGATTCTGTTTCTGCAATCTCGCCTATTTGTTTAATTAATTTAATTGCAATTCTTATATCCTTAAATTTTGAAGAATTAATTGCAACTTTCTCAATTAATTTTTCAGACCAAACATTTTGATAAAAAGCATATTTTATTCTTTCCTTAAGTATATCAAAAATCTCATTTGTATTATATTCTTTGTAATTTACTATTTCAGGAGTTAATCTACTTGCAATTCTAAAGTCAATTTTTTTACTCCAATTTTCATCATTAGTAATTAAGATTAATGTTTTTCTAGTTATATTTTCTAATATATGATATAAAAAATCATAATCGTCAGCCTTATCTGCTTCATCTAAAATTATAACAACGCCTTTTCTTTTTTCAAGTTTTTCAATTATTTTATTTATAATTTCATTTGTTTTAAGATTATGAGTAAATTTGAAACCAATTTGATGTGCAATTTCAGTCATAACTTTATAAGTAGTATTTGCTTTCCAGCAATTTACATATACTTTAGAAATTTCAATTGCATCTTCTAAATCTTCCAGATCCATTAATACTCTCTTTGCAGATACACTTTTTCCAACTCCTGCCGGTCCTTGCAAAACTAAAGACGGCCCACTTCTATTTTTTAAAAGAGGTGCAATTGATTCTGCGATTGCTCTTTGTTGATCTTCTCTATGAGGCAATATCTTAGGTATAAAATCAGTATCTAGCGCATCAGAATTAGAAAAAATCGTTTGATTATGTGATAAAAAATTAAAGCTACTCATATTAAATTAAATTAAGTTCAGTTATAATAGTTTATACATTACATTTATATTATACTACTAATTGGAATTTGTATGTGGAATAAATATATTCAATTTTTGAAAGAAATTAATTCTAATGATCGAGTAGTAATTTGTTTTGATCAAGATGGAGATGGAATTTCATCTGCAGTTATATTATCTAAATTTTTTGAGAGAAGCCATATTACAAATTTTAATTATGTGCCTTTCAGAAGACATTCCAGAGATCAAGTTGCAGAAGATATATTAAAATATAATCCAACAAAATTAATCATATTAGACATATCTGCAGAAGAATATCCTGAATTTACATCCAGATTTACTGAGATTGATTTTATGATAATAGATCACCATAGAACTGATATTCAATCGGATGAATTTTTAATTTTAAAACCGGAGAAAATAGGTTTTGAAAAATCATATCAATATCCCACTGCAAAATTAGTTTATGAATTATGTTCAAAAATAATAAATTTAGAAGATATATCTTGGTTATTGGCTGTTGGACTCATTTCAGATTCCTGTGATAAAACATGGTTTTCAGATATTCAAAAAGTATATTCAAAATTTGATTTTGAGCTAAAAGAAAATATTCATGAAACAACGCCAGGTTTACTTGCACAAATAATTAATTCAGCCACTTTAGTTTCACCAAAAAGAACTCATGAAGCAATTAAATTATTTATGAACGGATCAATAAAAGAAATATTAAAATCAAGTTTGGCAGAACTTAATCATAATATAAATGCAGAAATTAAGAATATAATTGATAATACTGAACAGCAAAAACACAATAACTTGATAATTATGGAGATAGAACCAAAATACGCAGTTGCAGGAATCATAGGTAATAAACTATCTTTTCAAAACATTGACAAAACTTATGTTATAATTACTAAGTATAAAGATCATGCCGAAGTTTCTTCAAGAAGTCAATCTGGTAAGATTAATTGCTCAAAGATGTTAAAAAAAGCAGTCGATGGATTTGAAGATTCAAATGCAGGAGGACATATTCCTGCAGCCGGTGCAGCATTTCCAATAAAATATTTGGAAGAATTTAAATTAAATTTAATTAGCCAATTCTGATTCAATTAATGCCGCAACTACGTTATATGGTTGAGCGCCCTCTACTTTAATTCCATTTACAAAAGATCCCGGTGTTCCTTGAACTCCTAAGCTTTGACCATAAGACATATCATCCGAAATTTTTTCTGAATATTTATTTGAATTTAAACAAACTTTGAATGCATTTTGATCAGGAACAATTCCTTTAGACCATGAAATTAATTCTTCTTTTCCATAATCACCTTCTTGATTTTCAAAAATTGCAGCATGATAATCGTACCATACGCCCTGTTCATTAGCACATTCTACTGCTTGTGCAGATATTTCTGCTGCAGCATGGAAAGATAGAGGGAAATGTTTGTATACATATCTTACTTTGCCCGTATCGATATAGTTGGTTTTAATTTCTTTTATTGTAGTTTCATAAAATCTTTTACAGAATGGACATTGGAAATCAGACCATTCAACTAAAGTTACTGGAGCATCAATCGAACCCAATGATAGTTCATTTTCTGAGAGAGTTATTTCAGATCTAGTTGGTTTTGGTTTTGATGAAATAGATTCGGATATGTGTTGAATATCTCCTAAGATTAATGCAGTACCGTCTCTACTAACATGTATATCTGTTTGTTGATTTAGAGTTCCTTGAGTCAAGTTTAAATAAATTTGATACATTTCATGATGTAATTCATATCCAATTGCTTCTATTATTACCGTATCGTCTCCAATCATTTTTGAAACTTCGTTTTCTGCTATATTCATTGCTTGGTTTGGAGAAACACTAGTTCCTAATGGAAACATTAAAATTGCTATTACTGTGAATAAAAAAATAATACCATTATTTTTCTTTGTTTTTTTAGACATTTTTAATTAATATTCTTAATCTATATAATGTTTGCGTAGTTTTGAACTAATAAAATAAGTGCAGCAGAATAAGATAAAACAGATATTACTTTTTCTGAAAAAGATCCGCTAGAAATTGGACCTCTAATAACTGAATTAGAAATTGGAAAAAATAATTTTACTCCGTGAGGAGTTAAACCATCAGTCAATAAATGAACAAAATATCCTATAAAAAACCATCCTGCATTCGCCATATTTAAATTAAGAAAAGATAAAATAAATCCCAATCCCACCATAAATAAAAATCCTGAAAATAATGAGTGAACAAAACCTCTATGTTTAGTAAATAAACTTGCAAAATAATGAAAGAAAGGTGAATGCCTGCTTATCTTTGAATGAGGAGAATCAATATCAGGTAGTATTAAACCAAATAAATAAAATATTGTTGTAGTTACAGTCGGACTATTTAGAGTACCCAATGGCCAAAAAGAAATAGTTCTTGTCAATAATGCTGCAAATACAAATAGCCCTAAACTTAAGTGAGATCTAAATAACATAATATACGAAGTGTTTTTTAAATTTAATAATTACTATTTTTATGAAGAATCAACTAAAAACTGCAGTACTTCTGGGAAGTTTAGGCGGATTTATGTTATTAGTAGGCCAATTAATCGGAGGTCAACAAGGACTATATGTTGCTTTGATATTTGCTTTATTTTCAAATTTTATGGCATATTTTTATTCAGATAAATTTGTTTTAAGAGTATATAGAGCAAAAGAATTATCTGTTTCAGAATATCCGAGAGTACATCAAATTGTAAATAAATTATGTAAATCAAATAATATGAAGAAACCGAGAGTTTATTTAATACCATCAAATAATCCTAATGCTTTTGCAACGGGAAGAAATCAAAATCACTCTGTAATCGGATTAACTCAAGGAATCCTGGATTTACTTAACGAAAAAGAATTGAAAGGAGTTATTGCACATGAATTGGGACATATAAAAAATAAAGATATTTTGATTGGAAGTATTGCTGCCACAATGGCAACAACAATTTCATTTTTAGCAAACATGGCTCAATGGGCAGCAATTTTTGGTTCAAGAGATAGAAATAATAATATTTTTTCAATGTTGATTATTGCATTAATTACACCAATCATTGCAGCAATAATACAAATGGCAATAAGTAGATCAAGAGAATTTCAAGCAGATAAAACTGGAGCAAAATTTGCAAAAGATACAGAAGGCTTAAGTTCTGCATTAAAAAAAATGGAAACCAGATCAAAAGCAGTTCCGATGAGGATGGGAGACACTGCATCATCTCATTTATTTATTGTTAATCCGTTTTCTAAAGAACTTTTTTCAACACACCCATCAACTGATGCCAGAATTAAAAGATTAAAAAACATGAAAATAAACTAAAACCGGCATATTTTTAATAAAAATAATAAGGTTATTGTATGTCAATAAGGTCAAGATTTTGTCCAGAGTGTGGAAAAACTGTAGAAAAGTTATATGAATCTAAATGTATTGATTGCTATGCAGAAAATTCAAATGTTAAAATACCAAACAAAAAAAATGTTCTTTTTTGTGTAAAGTGTGAACAAATTTTTAATAATGGATTTTGGACAAATGGAGATTCAGATAAAATATTATTAAATAGAATTAAAAAATCAGTAATTTTACCTGAAAAAGAATTAATGATATCAGTTAAATTTGATGAAAACAATGAAGGAGTAATTGTAAAATCAAAACTTGAATCTGCAATAATTAAAAGATTAGTAAAAGGAAAATTTGAAGTTAAAAAATACTGTTGCCCAGCATGTTCTAGAGAAATGGGAGTTGATTATCTTGCTAAATTGCAATTAAGATCAAAAGATCCAAATTTCGTTGAAAATGCTTTAAATTATATTCGTTCAAGTAAACCAAAAATTTCAAAAGTTGAATATGTTGCAGCAGGTGCAGATATATACTTAGTAAATCAGCAAATAGCCAGACAAGCATCAAGAAGAATAAAAAAACACTTCAATTGCCATATTAAAGCTAGTTACAAAGCTTATGGTTGGGATAAAGAAAAAGATAAACCAAAACAACGAATAACAATTCTTTTAAAACAAAAAGAGAGAAATTAAAAATGGCTGAATCAAGTAAAAAAAATAAGAAAGGGAATAGACATGCACATAACAAACCTGATGAAAAAGTTAGATTACCAAAATCAGATGAATTGTTTGGTATTGTTGATACAAGATTAGGGATGGGCAAGTCCAGAATTAGATGTTCTGATGGTAATGAGAGAATTTGCAGAGTTCCGGGAGCATTAAAAAGACGTCTATGGGTTCGACCAGATAATATCGTAATAGTTAAACCTTGGGAATATGAAGGTGACAGAAAAGGTGACATACTTTTCAATTACAATCCAATTCAAGTTAAGTGGTTAAAGAAAGAAGGACACCTTAAGGAATTACTGGAACAAGAAGAATTTTAGATGCAAATTAATATACCTGAGAATAGAGTCTCCATTTTAATTGGGGAAAAGGGAAAAACAAAAAGATTAATCGAAAAATTAACAAAATCAAAATTAAATATTTCAAATAAAGGTAATATAACCATATTGTCCGAAAATTTAAAGACACGAGATATAATTGAAGCAATCGGAAGAGGTTTTAATCCAAAAATTGCATTAAAATTAGTTTCAGAAGATATAATTTTTGATTTAGTTGAAATTAATGATTTTTCAAAAAATAAATTACGTCAATCATCACTTAGATCAAGAGTTATTGGAAGAAATGGTTCTGCAAAAAAGATGATTGAAACTAGAACAAATACGGATATTGCAGTATTTGGGAAAACAGTTGCATTTATCGGTAAAGTTGAAGATGTGTATCTTGCAAGACGAACAATAGAACTTATTCTCCAAGGAAGTCAACACGGTTCAGTTTATCGGTGGTTAAAAGATCAAACTAATGATTAGTATTATTCATAATTTTTAATTTTATTTTTAATAATTAGAAATATTTATAATATAATGGTTATTTATTTGGTTAATGAGCGGTTCTAACCATAAACAAGTATCAGTTGCAGAGTTTTTTGAAAAAAATAGACATTTACTTGGATTTAATAATCCTGCAAAAGCACTTTTAACTTCAGTAAAAGAAGCAGTAGATAATTCTTTGGATGCATGTGAAAGTTCAAAGATTCTTCCAGATATTTTTGTTAAGATTCAAGATATGGGAAATGATAGATATAAATTAATTGTCGAAGATAATGGTCCGGGCCTAGATAAAAAAGTATTGGGTAAAGCATTTGGTTCATTGTTATATGGTTCTAAATTCAGATCTACTGGAGGAAAACAAGGAAGAGGACAACAAGGTATTGGTATATCTGCAGTTATAATGTATGGTCAACTTACTACGGGTAAACCGGCAGTTATTATTTCAAAAACTGCAAAAGAAAGCAAGGCAAGACATTACAAGTTACATATTGATGTTAAAAATAATGAACCAGACATTTTAGAATCTGAAGAAAAAGATTGGAAAAAAGATCACGGAACCAGAATTGAAGTTATTATGGATGGAAAAATATTGAAAACAAAACAATCTCCATTTGAATTTATTAAGCAAACAGCAGTTGTTAATCCTCATGCAAAATTGGAATATGTAGATCAAGAGGGTCAAAAATATAAATTTCCAAGAGTAATTAATGAATTACCAAAAGAAGCTAAAGAATTAAAACCACATCCACACGGTACCGAATTTGGTGTTTTCAAAAGAATGTCAAAAGCAACTAACGCAAGATCTATTAAGAGCTTTTTAACTACTGATTTTGACAAAGTTGGAGCAGGTACTGCCGAATTAATATTAAAAGAGGCAGAAATTGATGAAAGAATTATGCCAAAATTATTGAATGATGATCAATTACATTCAATTCATAAAGCAATTGCAAATGCAAAAATAATGAATCCTAGTACTGATTGTTTAAGCCCAATAGGTGCAGAAGCATTAAGAAAAAGTTTAGAATCAGAGTACGATTTAGAATTTACTAAAGCAGTTACAAGACGTCCAACTGTATATAGAGGATTTCCATTTCAAATTGAAGTTGCCATCGGATACGGAGGAGAATTAAATCCCGAAGGATCTGTAAATTTGAATCGTTTTGCAAATAAAGTTCCATTATTATACGAAGAAGGTGCATGTGCAATTACGAAAGAACTTAAGAAAATAACTTGGAGAAGTTACGGTTTATCAAATTCTTCGGGCAGTATGCCGAGCGGACCTGCAATTATTGTAGTTCACATGGCTTCAGTTTGGGTACCATTTACTTCCGAAAGTAAGGCATCGGTTGCAAGTTATCCGGATATAAATAAAGAATTAAGATTAGCAATTCAAGAATGTGCAAGAAGTTTGCAAGTATATGTAAAGAGAAAACAAAAATCAGCATTAGAAGAAGAAAAAAGACAAAAGTTCAGAGGTTATTCTGACGAAGTTTCAAAAGCGGTTGCTAAACTTACATTAAAAGATTCATACAAAGCAGATACAAAACAAATATTAAATGTTTCAGATAAAATAAGAGATTCATTACTAAAGACTGCAGAATCAATGTATTCTTCAGGAAAGAATTTGGAAGAATCGGAGGAAGAAGAAAATGAGTAATAAAGATAAAGTAAGAGCAGAAATAATAGAAAAATTAAGAGTATTAGGTGAAAAATTACAAAAAGAAATTCTTGCAAATCAAGATCCAGAATTTAATATGCCAATAAGAACATTATCAAATTCCTTCTTTGATGAAAAATCAAAATTAATAAGACTTGGAGATAAAGTTCAAACTAGAAACTTTTTCAATGTAGGACAAGCAAGAAAATTTATGCAGACTGCACTAATCGCTTCACAAATCAAGGAATTATTGGAACAAGATAAACCGAGCATCTCTACAAGACAACTTTATTATATTCTTAAAAGAACTATCGAAGGCTTAAAAGAAAATACTTTCGAAGAGCAAGGAGAGAGTGACCCAATTATAGAAGATATAGAAGTCACAATCGACGCACTTAGAGAAGATTTAGGATTGGAACCTACTCCGGATGGAGTTTTCTCGGGACCATTACAATATAAAGATTTGAAAACCGGAGATCTAATTGATTGTTCTAAGATGGGAACTGCAGGTGCAGCAATTCCTGCAAATACTGAGCCAGGCGTTATGAAATTTGAAAAATGTGATGCAAAATATGTACTAGTAGTAGAAAAGTTTGCAGTTTGGTCCGTGCTTAATCAACTTAAATACTGGCAAAAAAACAATTGTATTTTATTAACAGGTAAGGGACAAGCAGGAAGGTCAACAAGAAGATTAGTTGCAAGATTAAATAAAGAATTAAAACTGCCAGTTTATGTTTTTGCAGATTTTGATCCATATGGTTATTATATTTATTCAGTTTACAAACAAGGTTCAATAAATTTAGCTTTCTTCTCCGAAAAAGCAGGATGTCCAGAGGCTAAATATATCGGATTGAAGCACGATGATATTGAAAAATTCGATATTGCAAAATCTAATTTTATCAAACTAACTGATCAAGATGTTAAACGTCTTAAAGAAGTTAAAAACTATGATTGGTTTAAGAAAAAAGAATGGCAAACTGAGTTGACTAAAGCAATTAAGTTTGGTTATAAAATTGAATCTGATGCGCTTGTTTCTAAAACAATTGAATTTATGGCAGAAGAATATCTTCCAAAAGTAATTAAAGAAAAAGATTGGCTAGATTAACCGGTTAACTTTTTAAAATCTGAAAAATAATATTAATATGTACACAATTACTGAGTCACTTGCTTTAATTTTTGCAATATCTGTTATTGTTAAATTTGCATTTATTTACTCTGGTACAAATACAACAAATGTTTTTCTAAAAAATTCTAAAAAAGTTTATGAAAATTCAATGATAAGAAATCTTTATTTATTATTGTTCATTGCAACTCTTTATTTATTATTAATGGAAATGACCATTGTTCAATTTACTGCAGCATTTACGGTAGGATTATTATTGTATGGTCATATGCTTCTACACTTTCCTAAAGAGATACAAAAAATTGCACAAGCATATTTTAAAGATAGAAAAAAATATTTACCAGAATTTTTTATTTATTTAATTTTAGCCATTTGGGTTTTGAGAGTTTTATTTTAATAACAACACATTAAGTTTTTAATAAATTAATAAGATATATTTTATGAGTGAGATTGCATTGTCTGTTGCTTTTGTTGGAGTAATCTTACTTATAGGAGTATTTCTTAAATTATTATCTGAAAAAAAAGGATATCCATTAACTTTGTTTTTATTACTTCTGGGTATAATTGTAGGTCACGTTTTCAAATTTAATCCTGAAGATAGTTTAACGAGCGTAGGTTCATTCGTTACATTAGCACTAGTAATAGTTCTTTTCGATGCAGGTATGACTATTAATGTTCGTAGATTATACAAAAATATTGCAGCTCCTTTTACTTTTGGAATGATTGCTGTCGGATTAACAATTGCTACTGTGGCAGTTTTTGCTAAGATGATATTGGGATTAGATTATATATTCGGTTTAATTCTTGGAAGTATTTTGGCATCAACTGATTTGACAATTATTGCACCAATATTTAATTCTATGAAAGTTAAACCACAAGTTAAAGAATTCATAGAAATTGAATCTTCTATCAATTCAATTTTTGCTGCAGTTTTTGTAGTTGTTTTAATTAATCTTTATGAGACGGGTGCAAAACTTGCATTTAATGCAGATATTTTATCCACTGGTTTACAAACTCTTCTTTACAATATTTTTGTTGGAGCAGGTCTTGGATTAGTTATAGGATATTTAATATTAAGATTTATTACAAAACTATCTGCGGGACAAATGCCACATTTAGTAATGTTTGGTTCATTATTTTTCACTTATGCAATATCCGAATTATTGGGAGCATCCGGAATCGCTACTGCTTTGGCAATAGGTATAGTTTTTGGAAATTCAAAAACAACAGTTCCAAGTATAATAAAATCCTTTGGCGGAGAAATGGAATTAATTTTAGTAACATTTGTTTATTTCTTACTAGGAGCAATAATTGACTTCAATATAATTTATAATTCTTTAATTCCGGCTTTAGTTTTAATTTCATTAGTTTATTTATCAAGATATATCTCTGTAAAATATTTTACAAAAGGAATGGAAAAGTTAAGAAAATTCACATTATTAAGTTCACCGAGAGGTATAACTTGTGCAGTACTAACTTTAAGTTATTCTTCAATCTTTCCAAATCCTGCATTAATCATAGGTCTTGTATTTTCAGTAATTTTAATAAGTTCACTGTCAATGTTTTTGATACCAAAATCCTTGCCTAAAAGGTATTAGTCAAACAATAAGTTTTATAAATTAAATTATTCTTTCTGTTAATTAGTCAAGTAATTGACATTTCTGTGAAGGCATAGCCGGAGAGAAGCTCACACTGAGCAATGGTGAATGCCAATTACATGAATTGGTATTATGTAGATGATCAATATCATGAAATAATTTATTATTTCGATATCCTAATACTTGTGAACAGTGAAATCTATTCATATTTTAAGTTAAGAATTCCCGTTGATCCTGCGGGAGATCACTGCTAGTAGGGTTCGATTAAGACATGCAAGTCAAATGTATTCTGTACATGGCGGAAGGCTGAGTAACACGTCAATAATCTGACCTTGGGTGGGGGATAACCTCGGGAAACTGAGGATAATACCCCATAGTTGCATTATACTGGAATGTTTTTGCATTTAAAGCTCCGGCGCCCAAGGATGAGTTGGCGGCAGATTAGGTAGTTGGTAGGGTAAAGGCCTACCAAGCCAAAGATCTGTAGGGGTGATGAGAGTCATAGCCTCCAGAGGAACACTGAGATAAGGGTTCCAGCTCTACGGAGTGCAGCAGTTACGAAACCTTTACAATGCGCGAAAGCGTGATAAGGGTACCCTACGTGCTAGCTTATGGTTAGCTTTTGCCAAGTGTAAAAATCTTGGAGAATAAGAGGTGGGCAAGACCGGTGCCAGCCGCCGCGGTAACCCCGGCGCCTCGAGTGGTGATCATATTTATTGGGTTTAAAGCATCCGTAGCTGGTTGAGTCAGTTTTTGGTGAAATTTAGCAGCTTAACTGTTAAGAAGGCTAAAAATACTACTCAGCTAGGGACCGGGAGGAGTCAGAGGAATGTTGTGGGGAGCGGTAAAATGTGTTAATCCACGATGGACCACCAGTGGCGAAGGCGTCTGACTAGAACGGATCCGACAGTGAGGGATGAAAGCTAGGGGAGCAAATCGGATTAGATACCCGAGTAGTCCTAGCCGTAAACGCTGCCTGCAAGGTGCTGCAATTTCTTCGTGTTTTTGCAGTGTCGAAGAGAAATCGTTAAGCAGGCCACCTGGGAAGTACGGTCGCAAGGCTGAAACTTAAAGGAATAGGCGGGGGGTCACAACAAGGGGTGGATGTTGCGGTTTAATTCAACAATACGCGGGGAACCCTACCAGGGCCGACAGCAGTATGAAGGTCAGTCTAAATGGCTCACTTGACGCGCTGAGAGGTGGTGCATGGCGGTCGTCAGCTCGTGCCATGAGGTGTTCTGTTAAGTCAGAGAACGAGCGAGACCTGCGTCTTCAGTTGCCATTATTCTTTCCGGAGAATAAGCACTCTGAAGAGACTGCATTCGAAAGGATGAGGAAGGTGCAGGCTACGGTACGTCTGTATGCCCCGAATGTCCTGGGCTACACGCGACATACACTGGTTAGAACAACGGGTTGCTACTCCGAGAGGAGACGCTAATCTCTTAAAGCTAATCTGGTTCGAATTGAGGGCTGTAACTCGCCCTCATGAAGCCGAAATCCCTAGTAATCGTGTGTTATTAACGCGCGGTGAATACGTCCCTGGCCCTTGCACTCACTGCCTGTCAAGTCAACCGAGCAGGGTTATGATGAGGATCTATTTTCGGGTAGTTTCAAATCATAGCTCAGTGAGGCGGATTAAGTCAACACAAGGTATCTGTAGGGGAACCTGCAGATGGATCACCTCCTTTTATGAGAGCACTTACGGGTGCTCTCATAGAACTATATATTGGTCATCATAAGGGCTTGTAGCTCAATCTGGTAGAGCGCCTGCTTTGCACGCAGGAGGTTAGGTGTTCAAATCACTTCAAGTCCATCTCAATCGAGAATCATTGCAATCACGATACATTATCGTGGTTAAGGTAAACTGAATAGTAAGCTTAGATACGCCGTATGGTGGATGACTTGGCTTGAGAAACCGAAGAAGGTCGTGGCTAGCTGCGATAAGCTGGAGGGAGGCGCATGCATCCTTTGATCTCCAGATTACCTAATGGGACTTCCTATATTCTTCGGAATATGATCACTTCGTGATCGGGAACTCAGTGAACTGAAACATCTTAGTAGCTGAAGGAAAAGAAATCAAAAGAGATGCCGTTAGTAATGGCGAACGAACGCGGTACAGGGCGAGCTGAATCCGTAATAGTAATGTTATGGAGATGTGGTGTTGTCGCAATACTTTAAGAGTGTAAATTAATCTTCTGGAAAGTTGAACCAAAGAGAGTGATAGTCTCGTAGTTTAAACTCAGAGAGTATATTGTCAATAAAAGAGTAGTGTACATTGAAAGTTGTGCATGAATGTGGGAGGCAGTAACTCCCAACCCTAAACATTTCTCAAGACCGATAGCGTATTAGTAGCGTGAGTGAACGTTGAAAAGATCCCTTAACAGGGAGTGAAAAGATCCTAAAATCATACGGTTACAGTTTGTAGCGGCATTACGGTGTTGCTGCTTTCGTATTGAAATATGAGCTAGCGAGTTTATTTTTGTGGCAAGGTTAAGTCTTATGGACGGAGCCACAGGGAAACCGAGTGTGAAAGCGCGTTGAGTCACAGGAATATAACCTGAAGCCTGACGAGCTATGCCTGGGCACGGTGAAGTGGGAGTAAGATCCCGTGGAGGCCGGAAGAGGTGCTGCGAGCACGCGTTCTTATGACCTGGGTATAGGGGTGAAATGCTAATCGAGTTAGGCAATAGCTGGTTCCCACAGAAATAAGCCGTAGTTTAGTCTAAATGGAGCAGTCTGTTAGTGTAGAGTACAGATTGTGTAGTTTGGGGGAGCAATCCCTCGCTGCACTGTCTAACTCCGAAGCTCTCAGATGCGTAGAAGTTTGGAAAAAGTGGTTCGGGTTAAGCTTGAATCACGAGAGGGGAACAACCCAGAGAACAGTTAAGGCCCCAAAATCCTGATTAAGTGTACTTAAGGTTTTTTTAGTGAAAGACATCGAGGAGGTGGGCTTAGAAGCAGCCATCCTCTAAGGAAATCGTAACAGATCACTTGATGACGCTTTAGGGACCGCAAATGGACGGGACTAAAATCAGGTGCCGATACTGTTCCCTGCCACGTAAAGTGGTACCGGGGTATGTGGGCGTTTTGCATGGGCAGAAGTGTGCTGGTGATGGTGCATGGACCGTGTAATAATGTGAATGCTAGCAGTAGTAGTATCTAAGTGAGGTGAGAATCCTCATCGTCGAAAGGGCAAGGGTTCCTTGGCACTGTATGTCAGCCAAGGGTTAGTCGGTCCTAAGTGTGAATCCTAACCGATTTACACGAAAGGGAAACAGGTTAATATTCCTGTACTACTTGTACTTTATGGCTAAAGATGACGTTTTAGGATAGATGGAGCAGGTTTGTCTGCTTGTCTAAGTGTAGAAGTCTCCGGAGTTGTGTCATGCAGAGAAGGAGTTGAATGCATTATGGGTCGCAAGATTCTGTCGAGTCCTAGAATCCATGAAAAGTTCTTTAGTTTCCGTATAAGTATCCGTACCCATAACCGGCACTGGTGCCCTGGCTGAGCAAGCCAAGACGTGTGAGAATAATCATCCTAAGGGAATTCGGCAAAATGGTCCTGTAACTTCGGTTGAAGGGATCCCAGCATTTGCAATTTTTATTGTGACCGCTGGGCTAAGAGACTAGATCGGTCCGACTGTTTAACAAAAACGTAGCTGGCTGCAAGATAGGAATGTTTAGTATAGCCAGTGACTTCTGCCCAGTGCTAGTATCTGAAAGTGGTTTTCAATCTGCCTAAGGACTAGTAAACGGCGGGGGTAACTATGACCCTCTTAAGGTAGCGAAATACCTTGGCCATTAAATGTGGTCGTGCATGAATGGAGTAACGAGGCTGATACTGTCCCTAGGATGAACCTCATGAACTTACTATTCTGGGGAACGGGCCAGAGACTTCTAGTGGGACGATGAGACCCCGTAGAGCTTTACTATAGCGTGTAGCTGCTAATTTGTAATGTTTGCATAGAGTATATGGGAGGCGTCGAAACATTCTTTTCGGGGAATGTGGAGCCAAAAGTGTAACACCATACCTTCGTTGTGACTTAGCTTACCTTAATTGGAACACCTATATGCGGATAGTTTGAGTGGGGCGCTACCCTCCCGAAAGAATATCGGGAGGACCCTAAGATCAGCTCAGTCCGGTTGGAAACCGGATGTTGAGGGCAAGACCAAAAGCTGGTTTAATTGAGATCTGCAAAGCAAAGATTTCAGGTACGAAAGTAGGGTCTAGAGAACCTCCATGTCTCTCTTACTGAGAGCTGGAATTGATAGAAAAGCTACCTCGGGGATAATTGAGTGGTGCCGTGTTAGAGTACACATCGACCACGGCGCTTGCGACTTCGTTGTCGGCTCTGCTTATCCTGGCTGTGCAACAGCAGCCAAGGGTGCGGGAGTTCACCGATTAAAAAGCATCGTGAGCTGGGTTCAGAACGCTGTGAAGCAGTTTGTTTTATATCTACTAGAAGTGTTGGGAGTCTGAGGAGAAGCTGTTCTTAGTACGAAAGGAACGGGACGTCCGAGCCACTGGTGTATCAGTTGTCTGACAAGGCAGGCTGAGCAGCTACGCTCGAAGTGGATAACTTCTGAATGCATCTAAGAAGGAAGCCACCTGTGAAAAGAGACTCTCTGGACACTTGTAAAAGACAAGTTTGATAGAATTGGGATGTAAGTACCAAGGTAACGAGGTATTCAGTCTGCAATTACTAACAGTCCGTAAGTTTGCTATTCAGTTTACATTTTATTTTTGATTATTCGATTTAGAATAATTTAGGGTAGTATTTACTACCTTTAAATTTTTGATTAACTTTATTAGTGATAACTATCTTAAATTTATATGTCCAAAATAAATTTCAAAAAAGATTTACCATTAATAATTATTTCTGCACTTATTGTGTATATTATTGATTTTTCAATATTCAGTCAGCTTAATTTTTTACCTGCTGTTGAATATATACTAGATTTAATTCTATTCTATGTATTCTTAAAAACAATTAAAACAGAAATGAAAAGATCAAAAAGATAATTATTTTTTTCTTGATTTTTCTATAACTTTAAGTTGTTTCATTGGAATAAAATATTTCCAAACTTTATGTTTATTGTATCCAATTATTTTTTTAAAAAAATCTTGCCACATAAAACATATTGTTATATATCATATATAATTATATCTCTCATGTTAGAGATGCCGAAGTATTCTGTAATAAAAGAATATAATAAATTTGAAATTAGAGAATACGAACCATCTGTCTGGACAGAGGTAAAAAATAAATCAAACATATCTTCTTTTAGAATACTAGCAGATTATATTTTTGGAAATAATTCAAAAAATATCAAAATGAATATGACTGCACCTGTGAGAATTGGAGAAAAATTCAGTTTTTTCATGGAATCAAAATATGGAAAAAATCTTCCCGTTCCAAATAATAAAGAAATAAAAATTAAATCTTATGGAAAAGAAAAGTATGCAGTGATTACATTTTCAGGTTTAACAAATGATGCTAGAGTTAAAAAATTCACAGAAATATTATATTCGGAATTAAAAAAAGAAAAAATTAAACACACAAAAAATTCAATTCTTGCAAGATATGACGGACCATACAAATTACCAATTTTAAGAAGAAATGAAATTATGGTAAAGTTATAATAAACTTTATAAACTCAAATTTAATAGCCAAAATAACGCAGGGAGGCAGACCGTCGGTATTTATGCTGTGGAAAGTCCACCCACTCGCGAAGTCCAGCGTAAGCGAACTTTAATCGGTTCATCTGGCAACAGAAATAAACTGCTTTGATCGCATAATGATGCTTGTCTGAAGTTGTTCAAAGTTAGGTGAGATATGTTAGATTGGATGAGTGCAAGACCTTGAGTCGCTAAGTTAAATGTCTGCATTTACTGTCCGATTACGGAGTAAAACAAAAGGTGGCTTATATCTCTGCGTTACTTTTATAATAAATTAATAAAATGTGTTATATGAAAAAATTCACATTATTATTTTTATTGCCCTTTTTACTAGTTTCAGTATTTGCAACAAATCACACAATTAACGAAACAATTAACGAAACAATTAACGAAACAATTAACGAAACAATTAACGAAACAACAGAAGATGACCCAGGAATTACTCCAGATTCATTTTTATGGGGAATCGAACTTGCACTTGAAAGAATACAACTTGCGTTTACATTTAATGAAGAAAGAAAGGCAGAATTAGCTTTAGAACATGCAACAGAAAGATTATTAGAAGTTCAACAAATGATTAATGAAAATAATTTTGATGATGCAGAAAAAGCCCAAATAAGATATAATGATAAAGTATCATCATTAAATTTAGAATTTGAAGGTGCAAGTTCTGAATTTTTAGATTCAATTTATGAAGAATTTGAATTCAAATCCACCAATATACAAGATAAAATTAGAATTAAAATTGATTCAGAAGATCTTGATGAAGACAACAGAGTAAGAGCTAAAACAATTATAGAAACTATTGAAGGAGATAAATTAATCAAGATTAAAATTAAAGAAATAGCTGACGAAATTAACATACAAATTAAAGAAAAATCATTAAGCGAAGATGATGATCTTCTAGATGATGACGATGACGACAAAAGAAAAGGAAAATCAGAAAAAGACGATGACGATGACAGAAAAGGAAAATCAGAAAAAGATGACGATGATGATGACGAAGCTTCTGATGACTAAATAGTTTTTTAAATTATTATTAAAACATCTCAATATGGCAAAACAAAAGAAAGTAAAGCTACCTTCTTCACAAGGAGGAATCGTTAGCTATTCAGATAGTGATTTTTCATATATTAATATTAAACCAACAACTGTTATGGCATTTGTTGTTGTAATTACAATTTTAGCTATCGTAGTGAGACTTTTATGAAAATAATTTCATGGAATGTTAACGGAATCAGAGCCGTAATGACAAAAGGTTTTCCTGATTTTGTAAAGAAATATAATCCAGATATCTTATGTCTTCAAGAGACAAAAGCACATCCGGATCAAGTAGATGAATTATTACATGACTATGAGCATCATTTTTGGAATTCAGCCGATAAAAAAGGATATTCTGGTACTGCCATATTCTCAAAAATTAAACCTTTAAATGTTAGTTATGGCGGTGGCATTGATGTTGGAGATACCGAAGGTAGAATTGTAACTGCAGAGTTTGATGAATTCTTTTTAGTAAATGTTTACACTCCTAATGCAAAACGAGGATTAGCAAGATTAGATTACAGACAAGAATGGGACAAATTATTTTATGCGTATCTTAAAGAATTAGAAAAATCTAAACCGGTTATAACTTGCGGAGATTTAAATGTAGCTCATACTGAAATTGATTTAGCAAGACCAAAAAATAATACTAAAAATGCAGGATTCACACAAGAAGAAAGATCAGGTTTTCAAAGATATTTGGACGGCGGATTTTTAGACACTTTTAGAATGTTTAATCAAGATCCTGAAAACTATACTTGGTGGAGTTATATGTTTAATGCTAGAGCAAAAAATCTTGGTTGGAGAATTGATTATTTCTTAGCATCAGAAAAATTAAAGAATAATATTATTTCTGCAGAAATCTTAAACGAAGTTATGGGTTCAGATCATTGCCCGGTAACTTTAAACCTTAAATTCTAAATACATATAATTACATATTTAATATGTAGTTATATTTAAATATATGCAGTAGTTATTTCTATATGTCTAGACAACGCATATCGATAACTATCGATAAGAAGCTTTTGAATTGGGTTGACAAGCAAGTCAAAGAAAAAAGATTTGCTAGCAGATCTCATGCATTGGAGTATTTATTAGCAAATGACTAAGCCAAATTTTTTCCTAGGTAATTCTATTATTGTTTTAGCTAGTTTGGTTGTTTTTATTTCTGCATTACTTTTACCATATAATCCTAATTTTGAAGGCTTCACACTAAGTGATCCTCAAGTATTAATTGAGAAATTTCCATCAAGCGTTTCACAAAGTGAAGTGCATGAGGCAGATAATAAAGTCGGTCTAACCGATTTTATTTCTGCTTTAAATTCAGGTTCTATTATTACAGGTATGGCAGGAGGTTTACCAGGTCAATGTGCTTTAGTTAGCGAAGATCCTCAAGAAGTTGAGCAATTTTGTACTGGTTTTGTAGTACCTTTTTCAGTATATAATGACGGTACATTCTGTTATCAAGATGCAAGGGATCCTGAAAATGCAGCTGCAAATGAATTTTATTGTAATAATGGAGAACCAAGTGCAATCGTCGGAGATTATATTGGACCGCCCTACGAACCACCACCTCCTTCTAATAATGCACCAACTTGGACACAAACAATAACTCATCCAACAGTTAATGAAGATTCAGGATCAACAATTGTTGACTCTGATTTAACTTCTAGCGGAAATGGTCAGTGTACGGATCCGGACGTCGGACAAACATTAATTTTTTCAGTTACATCAGAAAATACTGCACAAGTTGATTGCGCAGTATCAGGTAATGCGTTAACAGTTACTCCCGCATCAAATTGGTTTGGTACAGCATCATGTACAATAACTTGTGATGATGGAAATGGCGGAACTGCTGATGATACTCTGAGCATTACCGTAAACTCTGTGAATGATGCACCTGTTTTAACCGGAATTCCTGATCAAACACTAAGTCATACTGCTTCATTAAATAATCTAATTGATCTTTATTCAAATCATAGCGATGTAGATGGTTCGGATGCTGCAACTACATTCACAATTAGTTCCGAAACAGATACTTCGGTTGTAGATTGTTCTATTGATAGTGATAGATATGTTGATTGTACTTATGGAGATATGATCGGATCTTCAGATTATTCAGATATAACGATTACTGCCACTGATGCAGGAAGCTTGA
Source organism: Candidatus Woesearchaeota archaeon (assembly GCA_038128845.1). Lineage (GTDB taxonomy): Archaea > Nanobdellota > Nanobdellia > UBA10117 > ARS21 > ARS21. Next base: position 130,424 of record JAYPKL010000001.1, read on the forward strand.
CTGATACAGATACATTCAGAGTTACATTAACAAATATAGAACCAACAACAACAACTCCAACAATTTCACCAAGTTCTCCTTCTTCTGACGATGATTTAACAGGTTCAAGTTCATTAAGTGATTCGGACGGAGATTCTGTGAATTCAATTTTTGATTGGAGATTTTCCGGAACTTCATTTGCATCATTAAATTTACCATTTGATACAAATCCTTCCAGTTCTACACTTAATGATTATACTAGTTACAATAATGATTTCACAAAAAATGGTGCCACATGGCAAAATAGCGCAACATGTGGACTAACTGGTTCAGGCGGATGTATGGAATTTGACGGTACAAACGACAGACTAACTAGAGCAGATGATTCAGATTTTGATAGCTTAACTGCATTATCTGTATGTGCATGGGTTTACCCTCACAGCTGGGGCGGAGCAACTGCTGCAGATTATATTTTTGATAAGAGACATGGTTCAAGTCCTTGGAATTCCGTGGCACTTTTTTTTCACGGAACAGGAGATAAATTAAGATTGGATTTGGGAGCAATAGACGGTACAAATTATGTTTTAGATTATGATTATCCTTCGGGAGATTTTCCAACAGGAAGTTGGCAATTTGTGTGTGGTACTTGGGATAGCACAAGTACAAATATGACAATATATTATAACGGTGCTAAAGCGAATTCAACAGGTACTACCTACGGCGGTACATTATTGGATGCAAACGATAAAGCAGTCATAGGAGTATTAGGAGATGAATTTCAGCACTGGTTTGACGGATATATGGATAATATTCAATTTTATAACAAAGCCTTATCTTCACAACAAATTTCATCAATGTACGGTTCAGGAACTCCAAATTATGCAGTTTTAGTTTCAGAAGAAACAAATGAGGCGGACTCAATAACTGTTACAATTACACCAAGTGATGCAATTGAAGACGGAACTTCTTCAACATCTTCTGCTTCAGTGGTTGCATCAAACTCTGCTCCAGTTGCTGCCGGTGCTTCACTTGCCGTTGATGAAGACACAACTCTTTCCGATACATTGACTGCAACAGATGCGGAGGGAGATCCATTAACTTTTTCCATAGTTTCACAAGCATCAAACGGAGTCGCTACAATTACAAACTCTGCAACTGGAGCTTTCAACTATGTTCCGGGCGCAAATTATACTGGAACAGATTCATTTACTTTCAAAGCAAATGATGGAACAGCTGATTCGAATATTGAAACAATAAATATTTTAGTAAACCCTGTGAATGATGAACCAGTTTTAACTTCAAAATTATTATCAATTACTGGAAGTTCTCCATATTACACAACTGAATCTTTTACAGCATCTGCAACAGCATCTGATGTTGATGGAGACACATTAACATTCATGTACGATTATAGATTTGATGGAAATTCAGACAGAGTTCTTCATTTATCTTTTGATACAAATACTTCCGAAAATTCAACCGATTATACTTCTTATTCAAATGACGCAATAATAAATACGTCCGGAGCATATGATTCAAATGTTCATCCTGTTTGGACTTCTTCCGGAATCAAAGGAGGAGCATATGATTTTACAAATGTAGACGATCATGATGCAGCTCATTCAAGTACAAATACTTTGAGAATTCCTTGGGATGAAAGTACATATGACTTAACTCAAGATCTATCTATTTGTTGGTGGATGTATCCAACAAATATTGATCCTACCGGATCTACACAAGATAGACAAAACCCAATTTCAAAACATTATAGAGCAGAATTTCAATTCACGCTAGAGACCGATGCAAGATTGAATTATTATCATGGTAATTCAAATCCAAATGGTACCACTTCAATTTATAGTTCTCACAGATTACTAAATGTTGGAGCAGTCACAGAAAATGATTGGAATTTTGTTTGTATGGTCAGAGATGATTCCAACAAATGGGTATCCGGATTTTTAGACGGATCATTAAATAGAAATGAAACATATGATTTAATTGATACTAATGACCCTTCCTTAGGTTATAGAGAACCAAATTCAGGAGCGGGAAATACATATTATGAAGATATATTAATTGGAGATGGTTATTCAAATCCGTTTATCGGAAAAATTGATGAAGTAATGATTTGGAACAAAAAAATATCTGCAGAATATATTTTGTCAATGTATAATTCCGGAACTCCAGATTATTCAGTTTTAGTTTCACAAGAAACAAGAAAAGGAAATTATAATGTTAGCGTTACGCCTAGCGACGGAACAATTGACGGATCTTCAGGAATTACAAATACAATTGAAATTGTTAATTTGGCACCAACTTCCAGCACACCTGTTCTTCTTGCTTCAGATGATCCAGATAATAAAACAACAGCAGATTTAAGCGTAACAAACAATTTAGTAGAACAAGATCCAGAAGATACTGAAACAAGAAGTTTCACAGAATGGTTTGTTGATTCCATTTCAACTTTAGAATTCTTTTACACTTTTTTCTTTAACTCAACTACTGCCGAAGATTTGTCCAGTAATTCTGCAAATGGTACTTTATCCGATATAAATATGTATTACGGAACAGGCATACTTGATGGTGCAATTAATTTTGAACAAAATTCACAATATTATGTAGATTTAACTGCAAATAATTTTGATTTAACTAATGGAAAAACCCTTACTTTTTGGTATAAGTTAGCAGATAGTACAACAGTGAGTACGGGCTGTTATGCACCAAGTAGTTCTCAAGAAAGTTGTTATGGTATTTTTTCCAGCGGATCGAGTGGATCTTGGGACAATTATTTGAATTTACGTGTAGTTGGAACAAATCAAGCAGATATTCAATATGAATTACACGATGGTTCAAGCTTTGGAACACCAGGTTTTGACACAGACAGCACTTCATGGCACATGATTGCACTTTCAATTGAATCAGGAAGTTTAAATTTATACCATGACGGACTTGTAATTGGCTCAGCACCTTTCGAAGAAGGTAAAAGAATAGACTTAAGCTATTTAGGTATGGGATATGGAGGAGCAGATGATCCTCCTGCAAATGGTCAATTCTACGGACAATTAGACGAAGTTTCATTATTCACAAGAGCTCTACAGGGAGAACAAATTTTGGCAATTTATAATTCAGGTACTCCGTCTTATGACGAAATTGTTGCAGAAGAAACATTAAAAGGAGAAGATTGGAGCGTAGAAATAACGCCTATTGATAGAGAAGATTCAGGATCAACTGTGACCTCCAATACCGTTACTATTGAAAACACTGCACCAACAACTCCTTCAGGTTCTACATTATCGCCTTCTACATTAAAAGTTGGAAATACATTAACAGCAACAGGAGCAGGATCAACTGACGCAGACGGAGATAGCTTAACATATTATTATGAATTTAGAAGTAATTCGGCTTCAGGAACAATACTACAAGCTTATTCAACAACCAATACTTACACAGTAGCTCAAAGTGATTCAGGAACTACAATTTATGTGAATATTAAAGCAAATGACGCCACTGATGACTCATCTGCTGAAACTGTTTCAAAGGCAGTTTCAAATACTGCACCAACAATCGCCGGAACAGATATTACAATAAACGGTCAAGAAGATACAGATTTAATTTTTGGAACTGTTAATTTCACAACAAGTGCATCTTACAGTGATGCAGACGGAGATGCATTTGCAGGAATAAGAATTACGAGTGCGCCAACAAATGGAGATTTATTTAATGGGGCAACTCAATTAACCGGTACAGGTTTACAATGTAATACGATTGTTTTGGGAGGATGTTCGGCTTATAATTTATTTGTATCTTCATCAGATATTGCTTCAGGGAATTTTAAATTTGTACCTGACCCAAATGTTAACGGTAATACTGTTGCTGCATTCGGTTTCAATGTATATGATGGAACAGAATATTCTTCCGGAGTTGGAACTTCAATTGTGATTAATTTAGGATCAGTTAATGATGCTCCAGTTGCTGTAGATGATGAATACTCTCTAGACTCAGGTAATACTTTAACAGTTTCAGCATCAGGCGTACTTACAAATGACTCTGATGTTGACGGAAATTCATTAACAACTGTTTTAGGAGTACCTCCTTCAGGAGCTTCAAGTTTTACACTTAACTCCGATGGAAGTTTCACATATGTTTCAGATCCAACATACTCTGGAGCCACAGATAGTTTCACGTATAGAGCAAATGACGGTTCTCTTAATTCGAATGTGGCAAATGTTACGATAAATCTTGCTAAAACAATTTCAATTGCACTTTCAAATTCACTTTCTACTGCTTTGACATTTAGTGCTTCACAAGCAAATGCCCAATTCAGCGGATCGGGTAATGACGATTATCATGTTAACTTAACTGCAAATGGAACAGCAGCAAATTTATCAATTAAAGCATCAGGTCCTTTATCTGACGGCGGATCAAACTCAATTGCATTATCAAATTTCAAATATAATTATACTGGATCATCAACTCCAGTAGCATTATCAACTTCAGAAACAAATACAACTAAATCATTTGCAGGTGTCTTAAAACAAACATTCTTTGAATTTTTTATAGACGTCCCAGCTAGCCAATCTGCAGGAACTTATACAAATACCATTACATTTAGAGGTGAAACCTTGTAATGAAATCCGTAATTACAATTTCTATAGACAAAGACTTACTAAAACGAATAGATGAAGGAATTAAAGATTATAAATTCGCTAATAGATCGCATGGTTTTGAATACTTAATTTCTAGAGAAATATTGAAAAAGAAGGAGAGTAAAAATTAATATGAAAAAATTAAGTTTACTATTAATTTTATTCTTAATTCCCTCAGGCTTTGCAGTATCTGGAGCAGGATTAAAATATAATTTTGAATATGTTGAACTTTTAGAAAAAGCAGAGCATTGTTTGAATTATGGAGTTTACAATCCTTACGATTCAGATTCTTTAATTTCATTATCTGCAGAAGGAGATTTTCAAGACTATGTAATTGAAAGTGAACCAACAAATGTTCCTGCAAATACAAATGCAAATAATGAATTAAGAAAAGATATTTGTTTTAAAATTCCAAAAATAGTTGAGTCTTGTGAAGAAGGTAAAGTTCTTGAAGGTCAAATTATCGCTTCAACTTCACCAAGTACTGAAGGAATCGGAACTGCACTTGCTGTTTCTGCACCGCTAGAGATGAAAGTTAATTGTAATGATTCGTCTCAAGTAAATTTAATTTATTTTGTAATTCCTTTTATAATTATTTCAACACTTGTTGGATTATTCCAATTTAGAAAAAATTCACGAACTAAAAAATATAATTCTCTTTATTCCGAACTTATGTTTCTTCATAAAAAAATAAGTTCAGGAAACTTTGATCAATCTCATGTTGATAGATTTAACAAATTACGTTCTATTTTGATTAATTTCAAATAATTTTTTTATGTATTTGTTAAGTATATTAACAATAAATTATATATACTAATTATTTGTTAATATTATTAACAATTGGGTGGATAGTTTGAAGAATAACTTGTCAGATAGACATATTTACGTATTTAGCACTAGAAACCTCTCTGCAACTGAACGTGTAAAATTTCATTATGCTCTCAGGGGAAGAAATAATCCCGGTATTCTTGAACAAACAAACTCAAAATATTTATCCAAAACAATTATTGAAACATCTGAAAAAAATACAAAAACTATAGCTGAATTTCTAGAAAATTGGAATTGTTCTTATAATCTTCTAAAATTATCCAAAGGTAAATCACATCTTCTTGTGAAGTATTCTACCACCCAATTGAATTCTACACAATTAGTACAATTTACTTACGGACTTTATGGAAGAAGCAAACCAGGTTTGATAAAAAAAGATTCTAAAGAGAAACTTTCCAAAGGTTATTTTTTACTAAAAAAAGATAACAGCAAAGAAATTTTAGAATTTTTGAACCACTGGAATTGTGAATTATTAATTGAGGAGGTGGATTTAAATGAATAATAACCAACTCAATTACAAAAGAAACGAATTAATTGGTAAACATAATCGAAGACTTAAGAGAATAACTTTACTAAACCAACAACTTAAAGCAGGTTTAATTACTTACGAAGAATATTCAAGAAGATATGATGAGTTAACAAACAATAAACCAATTTCACATCATGAAAATCTTCTGAATAGAAGACTGGATCAAATTAGTAATCTAGGTTATAGAGAAAAGAGTAAGATAAAGTTACTTCCATTAATCTTTGGACTAATTATGTTACCGGCATTAATTGGAATTGGAATAACCGGATTTGCAACTACTGGCGATCAAGATGTTACTGCAACATTAACAATTAGCAATAACATTGCAGGAAGTTTAAGTTATTCGGGAGTAACATTTACAGATACTAATTTACTTGGCGATAATAATGCTACTTTGAATAATCTTGGAAGTTCAGCACCAGGATATACAATTGAGCTAGATGACAGTACGACTGTGAATAATCTCAATGTATGTATTAATGGTACAGATTTAACTTCTGGATCAAATACAATTGATGTAAGCAGGATAGAAGTATCTTCAAGCTTAACTGGAAGTTCAACAATACCGGCAAAGAGTTCAAGTATTGATTTATCCACCTCAAGACAAGAAATAGAAGGAGACTTGGATGCGGGAGAAACTCTTTACCAAAGATATTGGTTAGATTTAAGCGGAGGTACACAAACTGGAACATATACTGGTACATCCGAAATATTAATTACAGAAAATGCATGTTAAAGAAAAATTTGATAAAATATTCAATTTTTTATCAATAATCTTTTATATAAAAAATAAATATATGATTATGAATAACAAAAATATGTACGCGTATATATTGTTAGGAGCTGTTTTATTAGCAGGTGTTGCCGGATATATGATGGCAGACCAAGCAGATTCTGACACAGTTATTTTGCCAGACACCAATGAAGTGTTAATTACTGTTACAATAGCAGGTAATTCACTTGATGCAGATGTCACTACGGAGGATAATTATGGCTCGAGCACGTAGAAATGATGATATGATGAAACTTGCAGCAATTTCTGCAGCAGTTTCATTAGTAGTTGTTTTAGTTTTTTTTGGAGGTACATTGACAGGAAATTCTTCTACTGATGTAACTCTAACTACAACTATTGCTGCCACTACAACATGTACATTTAATGAAACAGCCGTAACTTTCGGAGCTTTAAATCTTGAAACAAATTCTCAATCTCCTGATGCAGGTGATATTATTGAAGTTGTCAACGACGGTTCTACAATCGTAAATATGACTGCTGCTTTAAATCAAACTGCAACAAGTTTATTGGGTACTACTACTGGAACTTCTGCATTGGATATAGCCGTTACAGCTGAATCAGGTACTGCAAGCAGTTTAACTGCCTTAGGAACATCAGCAACAGATGCTGTTACTTTGTTATTACCTGACGATGCAACAGATGCAGTAACACTTACGACCACTATTGACGTAGGTGGAGGAGCATCTAATGTAGGTATAGCAAATGAAGCACTAATTTCATTTGTTTGTACCGCAGATGTTGACGGAAGTTAATTGGTAAAATTAAAATTTAGGAGTATCTTTTGGATACTTCTTATTTTTTTTTCAATAAATCATGTTTTTTCTTATTCTTTACTCGGACCTCATGAAACATTCACAGTAATTCCTGAAAAAAAATATTCTGGAGAAATATGTATTGGCGCATTCGGCGATCAAGATTTATTTAATAGAACTTTTCTATATTCATTTGAAAGTAATGATACTGTATTTGTTAATTTCACAATGGACAAAGAAGTAACATCAGATAAACGAGATAAATTTTGTAATTCTTATTATTTTTTTGGCGGAGAGTATACTTCTTCAGTAAGTAAAAGTCCTGCTGCTGCAATATTGGTTTCCGAAAAAGTAGATAGCGGTATTGTTATGGGATACAAAAGAATCATATATGCGGATACTTCTTCTGTGACTTATCGACACGCACTTATCAATCTTTCAAAAAATTTTATTTTTGTTTTTGTATCTATATTTTCAGTTTTTGGATTAATATTATATATTTTAAAAAAGAATAAATTTAATGAATAAAAATATATTATTAGTATTTTCTTTAACAATTGTTTTTTCAATTTTTTTCACATCATCAATTATAACGGGCTTATCAACTTATCAAATCAATTTATCTACAAATATAAATCCAATTTATTGGGAAGAAGAGATCCCCAATATTATAATTTTTCAAAATTCAAGTAGTTTTATTGTTGATTCAGATTTAAGTAATTCAGGTAACGGGTTTTGTAATTCATATAGCGATCAAGACAATACAACATTTACAATATCGGATGAGTCTTCTTCAAAAGTTGATTGTAATATAGATGATGTTAAGTTATCGATTATTCCAAATAGCTCTTTTGCAGGTAGTACTGTTTGTGAAGTTACTTGTAATGAATTTAATTTTTCTGAATCAATTAATTTCACAATAAATGTTTTAGAAGATTTAGAACCAGAATCTGAAGTTGTTGTAGTAAGTTCTGGCGGAGGCGGAGGCGGAGGAATATCCCGAGCTCAATTAGCGAATATTCTTGGTCAAAATAATATTTTTAATATTGCCATAAATCCAGAGTCAATTAAACTTAAGTTACGTCCAGGGGAGACTATAAGTGAAATAATTAGTATTGAAAATAAATTAGATAAAATTTATGATATAAACATTCAAGAAAACACCTTAGTTTCTTATGTAAACATTAAAAATGAACATAGTTTAGAACCAAAATCTACAATAAAAATTCCAATTGAAATTGGAGTACCATTAAATGAGTATAGATCAATTATTACAGGTACAATTGATTTTGATGAATATACGGATCTTGCAGTTGTTATAGAAGTTATAAATCCTTTATTAAATCCCGATTCACAGCAAGAAGTTGAATTATTAGTTACTTTAGGAACAGACTATATATCTCCAACTCTAATATTCACAGGAGAAATTGATAAGAAAAATATACTTCCAGGTACATTACTTAAGCCTAGGATAAAACTTACTGAGTTTTATCAATCAGGATATCCCGAAATAAGTCTCACTTATTATTTATTTGATATGAATAATAATGAATTGCTCTCATTTACTGACTATTATAAGACTTATGATGACAGAACTCTGAGCATTTTGTTACCTGAAGATATTCCTTTAGGTGAATATGCTCTCACTTTTGAAGCAAAATATGGTAATTTTGTTTCTAGGAATACTCAAACACTCCAAATAGTATCAAGTAAAGGTTTACTAACTGATGAATTAATAATCCTCACTTTGATGGTGGGTGTTATGGCTTATTCCATATATGCAGTATCAACTAGACGAAAACGGGGCGGAAATAAACGAAATAAACAAAAAACTAATGCTAAATTAATTTATCATTAAATAAAATTTTTTTTTGTTAACTCTCACTTTAGATTTATTATAAAATAATCTAGGCTAATAGTATAATAAGAGTAATTATCTCATTTTTATTCAATAGATATACTAACTCTTGACAATTTTAATTAATTATATTACTACTAAATATAACTCTCACTTTATTATTACAATCTATACTTGCATAGTTTGATCCAAATAAGAAGAGATATTTGAATATATTTTACGGTTTTTTTCAAAGATATTTTAACTTTATATTATCTAACTCTCACTTTAAACTTGTTATTTTGTGACTAATTTAGAGGCACTTTATCTATTATTTACTATTAATTTATATTAAATTTGGATCTATTTTTCTTACTCATTGTTCACTTTTTACGTATTTTTTAAAATTTGGAAATTTTTAGTAAATATTTTAATAAACTATTGTTAAACATATGATAAACACGTGATAAACACTTGATAAACATGTGTTAAACACATTAAACACGTGATAAACACATTAAACACGTGATAAACACATAAAAATGGTGATAAAAACCGTATTACGGAAAGTATTTAGGAAAAAAACTAAAAAGAACTCTAAAAAAGAAGTAAAAGATCACAAAGTTCTAAGTTCTTGGGAAGATATGTATGAAGAATTACAAGAACATCCATTAACTCAAGCCAAAATAATTAATGAAACTTTATTTAAGAACACAAATAACGCAATTGAAAAAATAAACATTAGATTAGATGGCATTGATGATAGATTAACAAGACTTGAAAAAAGAAAAGTTAAATCAGGTTCTGAAGAAGTTATTGTAGTTAAAGAAGAATCAGATGTTTTAATCAAGCCAATTTTAGATAAAGGAAGATTATCTGATCAAGAAGAATTAATTCTAGAAATGATTAAAGAACAAGGAGAGGTTGATGCTAAATCAGTTTCCAATAAATTTGATATATCCAGAGGTAATGCAAGCCTTAAATTAAACAAGCTTCATGATTTTGGTTTATTAAGTAAAAGAATGGATGATAAGACTGTATTTTATTTATTAAAATAACTAATTTTTTATTAAAACTTATAATAAATCTAAAGGTGACTTTATTTTCTTTAATTCTTGGTTTGAAAGATGAGTATATACTTGCGTTGTATTAAGATTAGAATGCCCGAGAAGTGCCTGTATTTTTCTTATATCTGTGCCGTTTTCAAGTAGATGTGTTGCAAAGCTATGTCTTAAGGTATGTACATGTACATCTTTTTTTATTCCTGCTGCATTTGCACATTCTTTTACTACTTTTTGTATGTATCTTTTTGAAACAGGTTTATTTTCAAATCTTCCAGGAAAAAGATATCCTTCATGTGCAGCTAATATGGGTTTTAAGTCTTTGATCAAGTCATCTGATAAAATTATCATTCGATCTTTCTGCCCTTTACCTTTTCTAACCCATCCAATTTTTTCTTTTATTTCAAAATCATTTGTTGTTATTTTTTGTATCTCCGATAGTCTTAAACCGGATGAATACAATAGTTTAATTAATAATTTATGCTTCTTGTCTTTTGCAGAATTAATAAGTGCTCTAACTTCATCTATTTGAAGCACAGAGGGTAGGGTAAAAGGTATTTTAGGGGCCTTGATTTTGATGTTTTTACCTAAAACATCTCTGTAATAAAATATTAGTGCAGATCTAACTAATGAAACAGATCTTGCAGAATATTTTTTTGTAATGAGAGATCCTAGATATTCTTTAAGATCATTTTCTGTTATATTCTTTGGATCTTTATTAATTTCATCAAGAAATTTTTTATTATGACTTAAGTATGATTTAATTGTTTCCGGACTAAATCCTCTCATTTTTAGTTCAGATTCTAATCGATACATATAGTATATTATATTAAATTATTATAAAATTAACGAGTTCGTATAATATACATTAGACGAACAAACTATATTTTAGCTTTATTTTACATTTTTATTAATTAATTACAATATTGTAAATAAATATATTAAATTTTAATAATTTATTATAACTTTTAATACGATATAACTGAATTAAAATTAATCAAAAATTTACAATTATTAATTACAATATTGAAAATAAATAAAGAAAATATTAATTAATTACAATATTGAAAATAAATACAAATAAATAATTTGTAATTATTATTATATATGAAAAAACTACAGTCAAAAGATATTCCGTTACAGGAAATAATTTTACGTAGGTTTGAATCACCATACGGAATGGATGATAGAGAATTGGCACGTAAATTTTTGCTATCTTTAGGCTTACTTCAGACTGGCGAAAGCAGAGATATTATAGTAGACTTATTCTTAATTTTACTAAAATCTAAAAAAAACACATCACCCAAAGACATTAATTTTTTTGTAAATGAATTAAAAGATCTTCCGGGCGGATCTAAACCAAATTTATTAAGACAAATAAAAAGATTAAGAGATATTAAGTTAGTAGAAAAAGTTCAACAAGGATATAGAATTACAGAGTTTGGAAGATTAGACAACATTGTATCAAATTATATAACTCCCTTTATTGTAAACCAAACTATCGAACGAGTTAGAGAATATGCAAAGGAGATTGACAGAAGATGAAAAAATTATTCGGAATTATAGAAATAAGCTATAGCTCAGAAGGAAATAAATTTTGTTTTAAAAAATTATTACAAAAAGGAATTTTTTTTAATAAATATGGAGAACCTCAGTTCACTAGATCTAAAAATTTACAAGAATTACATAAAAAAATTAAATTAGGTTATAGATCAACAAAATTAGAAATTAAAAAATTAAAAGTATATGAAATAATTAAGTAAGAACCGAAGTTCTTACATTAATATTTTACCCAAGTCTTCAAAACTATTTGCGACTTGTTCGCCTTTTCCAGTCAATTGAACAATTTTCAATCTTCCGTTTTTTTCGAATCTAACTAATCCTTCTTGTTCCATTTTTTGTAATAAATGAACCGTATGGGAATAAGTACATCTTGCTTCTTTTGCAAGTAGCGATGGGTACTTTGCCGTGTTTTGACGAGTCAAACAAAGCAACAATTCAACGGGCTTATCCCTTAAAAATATATCAAAACTTTTTCCTTTTTTCCACCAAAGAAGTGCCATTTAAATTTGTACTGAGTAAAATATATATAGCTTTCTCAAGGCTTTACGTAATGTGTTTTTTTATTAAAATAACAGTAGTTACTCTTTTGGTACAACTTTTGGTAAATGAATCGGAGCAGGTAAGCCCAATGTTTTAGAGATTAAAACTGAATTTGTCATACCTAATTCAAATATTTTTCTTAAAACTGCAACTGCAACATTATCATCTAATTTTTTATTTTTCTTGTAATTTTTTTCTACTGTTTTTAATGCATCTCCATTACCTGTTATAAATAATGATCCTTCAACATTAATGCTAGTATCTTTAGAATATGAAGTTGTATATGTATATTCAACAGATAAACCTAATTTTTTTTCACCTGCAGCAAATAAATCTTTAGTTTTAACAGACTTAATTTCAGGTTTACTTTCTATTGTACCGATTTTTGACTTGTCACCTCTTTGAGCAACAATTTTTGTAATTTTATCTCCTACGATTATCATTTTTGTAAGTGTTTTACTTCTTTTTTAAATATTATTGTTTTTCATTTTATTTAAATAAAAATAGTAAATTATTACAAAAATAGAAAATATGCCAAAAATAAAAATAAGATTTTTATTATTCTCTTTTAGACTTATATCTTTTTCAGAAATACAAACGCCATCATTACAACTATTTAATCGACATTCGTAATCATAATTACATTCAGATCCTCCAACCTTCTTCGGATAATATTTAAATCCATCACAATAGAATGAAAGATTGTTTTCAAATTTTTCTTCACCTTTTTCACAAAAGGATGAATCAATTTTTTGTGGAGCTTCACAATCATTATCGTTCATATAGTTACAATTATAACTACAATATCCGTCATTATCTTTACAAATATCATTGTTTGTAAATTGGCATGTTTTTGGAATCAAGACGCCATCTCCGAAACAAATATCATCAGTAGATATATTAAGATCATTACAATCAATATCCGATATACATTCATTTAGTATATTACAATCTGAATCCTTGAATTCAAATAATTTTGAATTTTTTGAGCAACCTTCTGGACAACATTCATCCGAACCATCGCATTCAGTAATTTCATTATACTCACATCGCCCCGAATTTAGATTATCTCCATTACAAGTATCAATCGTACAACTATTTCCATCATCACAATCATTATCAGAATTACAGAAGTTTTTGCAATCATTATCCGCTCTATCAGAACATTTATTTGGACAATATCCATCATTATCTATACAAGACGTTATTTCTTCATATTTGCAAATATTTTTATCAAGATTACAGGTATCAAGAGTACTAATATCGCCATCATCACAATCAGAATTTGTTGTACATTGAAATTTATTTAAAATAATTATGTTAAGACTAACATATCTTTCATCAGGAGTATAAACTATATCTTCTATTGTTAAATTAACTTCTTGCAACTTCAAAGTTTCATTTATTCTTAATATTTTATTATCTGAATAATCAACTGATACTAAAATTGCTTCTTCGAATATATTTTTTACCGATATATTTCTTCCATCTAATAAGACACTATCATTTTCATTTAATAGTTCAACTTCTTCAGTTAAAGAAAAAACAATAGGAAAAATAAATAAAAGAAATAATATTTTTTTCATATTATTATTTTTAATATTCATTAATAATAGCTCCGGCCGGATTTGAACCGGCGTCATCCGGCCCAGAACCGGATATGATTGACCGCTACACTACGGAGCTGTTAAATAAATTTTATAAGTAACGTTAATATATCTTATTATGCAATCAATAATTTATTCCATAATACTAAATCCAATTTTTGTAATTAGCGTATTATCCTCAATAATTTCTCAATTTTTTAAGATGGTATTATATTCGATTAAGAAAAAAAAATTAATACTTGACGTCATATGGAAAGGTTACGGAAATAAAGCGGGGATGCCAAGTTCACACACTGCATTTGTTTCGGGAGCATGTGCAACTATTTTTTTAATGGAAGGAGGTCCATCAAATCTTTTTATGTTATCTTTAATTACAGCTATTGTTACAGTTCAAACTGTTGTGGACCTTAAATTCCATTTTGATTCCGCATCAGATTATATTAATGATATGTTTGATTTAATCGTTGATACTAAAGAAAATGCATGGAAAAAATTTGAACATTTAACAGGACATACTTACAATCAAGTAATTATCGGAGCAATTATCGGAGTATATACCGCATTAACTCTTTATCCTAATTTAATATAGAAAATTGAGCATGTTTTTGATTTCCAATTTTGACAACAGATTTCTTATCAATTATTTCTAATTTTAAAAATAAATTTACAATATTATTACCTATAATATTTCCATCATTACAAGTATCTAAAAAATTTATTACAGATTCATCAGTTATTTCAGAACCATAAAAACGTTCACTCACTGTAAAATCCAAATCTTTATTTTTAATTGTTTTACCTAATAATTCTTTATCAGAAATTGCAATTAAATTCCCGTACTGCGTTTTAGGTATTTTATAATAGAATTTCATTTTATCTGTTTTACTGAGTTTCTAGCACCACAAGCTTCACACTGTTTAAAATAGATACTTTTTGATTTTACTAATTTTGTATCAGGTTTATTACATTGACCACAAATTACATATTCTTTAGTGTATTTTTCAATTTTTTCATTAATTCTTTTAGAATTAAATTTACCAATAAATATATAGTTTGTACCTTTTTTCTCACCAGTTGTTGCAAGAGATTTTACCAGGAATTTAACTATATGATTTGGCTCCCTAGATAATTGATTGGAGATTTTAGTTATATTTGAAATTATTGTTCGATTTCCCTCAAATCTTCCTTCTATGCTAGGTACTTCAAAACGACTGGTAGCTTTTGATAGTTTTGGTAAATTTTTATATGCTTTTTTTAATAATTCCTCATAAGTATATTTCCAAGCCATATCATGACTTATTTATATTATTTATATTAGTTTCGTTAATCTAAAATTTTTAAAATTCCCTTTTTAGGTTCATATATTTCTCCAACTTTTAAGAGTTCAAATAAAGCATCCTTTATTTTGTCATTTTCTTCTTTGATTGTAGAAGTAACTATATCCATCATGACTCCCGAACCTGAGTCATTATTCTTAATGTAATTAAGAATTTCTTGTTTAATATTTATTGAAGAGTTTTCTTCAGAAGATGAGATTGATATTATTTCTTCTTCGTCAGTATTTTCTTCAACTTTAATAGAATTAATTTCATTAGAACTTTCATTTATTTTTGAATTATTATTTTCTGAATTTGATGTTAATTGTAATTCGTTTACAATTAACCAATTTGGATTTATTTTTTTAACTAATTCACCTACAATATATTTTTCATCATTATATTCTTTTATTTTTCCAATAACTCTTACTATATCCCCGATATCAACATTTTTAATAATATTAACTTCTGCTCCAAAATTCTTAATTCTTATTGTTTCACTACCGTCATCAAGAGTTATTGCACAATAATTTTGATCATCAGTTAAATATTTTCCAACAACAGATGCAATTATATTAACTCTCGAAATTTCCAGATTATTATATTTTATAACGCTAGGATTAAATCCTTCCCTTTTTTCATAGTCTGAATTAATTATGTTTTTTAATTTAATTCTGTATGCAGTTGATCTTTTTATGGCCATATTATGATTGAATAATTTTTATTTATAAGGTATTATATTTATGAGCGTTGAATAAATCCATTTTTTGGTTCAAATAAATCTCCAGATCGAAGTAATTGTGTAATTAGTTCGTCTGTTTTATTTTTATCAATACCTTGATTTTCAGCATTAGTTATAATTTCAGATTTCGGAACAGATTTACCAAATTGAGATTCAAGGCTTTCTATTATTTGTCTTACTACTGACATTTTATTTCTGGTACTTGCAGTTATTCCCGTGGTTATTCTATCTATGTCTAGTTCTCCTGTTTCTGGATCAGTTCCTAATTGTTTTAATGTTTCTTCAACTAGTTTAATTGCTCTTTGAGCATCAGAATCTTCAACTGTTTTTGATAATCTAACTCTCGCAGAAGCCTCTGCCAATCTAACGATTGCTTGTAATTGTCTTGCAGATATTGGAATCGATTTTATACCTCCGTCACCCGATGCCGTTCCTCTAATTCTTACATAGTAATCTTGTATTAATTTTTGGGCCGAATTTGAAAGTTTAGGAAAACAATTTTGTCTAGCATATGCTATATATTTTCTTAGTAAATTATGTTCAATATCACTTGAAGTTGATTCAATATCTCCTTGTAATGCAAGTACATGCTTTGCGACTCTTTCATCATTGTCTTGATTTGGTATATCTCTTATTACAAACATTAAGTCAAATCTATTTATTAGAGAAGGAGGTAAGTCGATTTGAGTTGGAGCAGGTCTAAATGGATCAAATCTTCCAAATTTAGGATTTGCTGCAGCCAAAACAGATGCTTGAGACATAAGAGTGGCTTGTATATTCGCTTTAGATATTGAAACAGTTTGCTGTTCCATTGCTTCATGCATTGCACTTCGGTCATCTGCAGATATCTTATCTAGTTCGTCAATACAAGCCATACCTTTATTTGCCAATACTAAAGTACCTGCTTCAAGCGCCCAACCACCAAGAAATTCATCTTTAACTACTGCTGCAGTAAGACCTGCTCCGGAAGCACCTCTACCTGCAACATACCTTGCTTTAGGTGCAAGATTTCCAATGTATCTTAATAAAATAGATTTACCTGCTCCTGGATCACCCATTAAAAGTATATGAACATCACCTCGCCATTCTGTTCCATCATCTTTTACTTTACGTACTCCTCCAAATAATTGAAGTGCAATTGATTCTTTAATTTCTTCATATCCATAAATTACTGGAGCAATAGATCTTATTAATTTAGAATAAATTTCTGGATCTTTTGATAATTTTAAAATTTCTTCTTCCTCTTCTTTATTTATTTCTAATTCTTCAAAATCTTCATCAGAAGTTGATACTGAATTACATTCTATGATTATGTCAAATTGAGTTGACTGTGCACCAGTTTTAGAAGACATTACAACTTCTTTTACAATTCCAACAATTTTTACTTTATTACCGGGATATCTTCTTCTTTCTTGATCAGGTTCCAATAAATCGTCGTCTAATATGCATCTTATTCGTTTAGGTTGTTCTCCACCATCTAATGATTCAGGAGGTTCCTCAATTACTAATTGTTGAATATCTGTTAATTTTTTATCAATTAAAGTAAATTTACCTTTATGTCTACACTGATTACAAGAACGAGGCTCCTGTATTTTGCTTTCAGTTTGATCAACTCTTAATTGAGCAGCACATTTTGGACATTCAAATGTTCCAACAACAACTCTAGGTCTTACATCAGATGCCTGTCTTATTAATCCATCACAAGTTATCATTAAGCCCAGATGTTCACTTCTCAAATCTCTAATTTTAAATTTTTGAGAATCTGGAAGATTAATTACTCTTGCTCTAATTTTAAAATTAATTTCACCTAATTCAATTTCTTGTATTGCTGCATCTAGAAATTCAATACTTTCTTTAGGATTTGAAAGCAATTTTTCAGACAAAGATATATCAAACTTTGTTAAATCTTGAAAATCAATAAATAAGGATCTTGAGCCTTTTTGAACATTTTTTGTTAATTGAGTTAAATAGAATCTTTCAATAAATGTTCTATATTTGCCTAAAGTCTCAGATTCCATTAAAAAAATTCATGAAATCTAATTAAAAGATTTTATATTATTATTCTTCTAATTCGCCAACATCAATAAGTTGTTCTCTTAAAAAAACAACAGAATCTTTAATTTCTTTTTCAGATTTAGCTCCAGCAATTACGATTTTTCCAGTTCCAAATAATAAAAAAGTTATATTTTGAAGAACATCTTCTCCCTTCAGTTTGTAAACAAGACCCGGAAATTGCTCAGGTTCGTATTCAGTGTTCTCAAATAAGAATACAATTTCATTTAAATTTAATTTTCCACCTACTGATCCAGATGCAACCATATTTTGTACAGTAATTTGTGGTTTTTTGGTTATTTCAATACCTACTTCTTTTAAGTCTTCTACTACGTGTTGAACTGCAGCTTTTGAATCCTTAATTGATTTTGTACCGGCACAGATAACTCTTCCGGAACTAAATAATAAAAATGAAGCTTTTTTGAAAGATAAATTTTCATCTTCAACTTTGTAAATTAAACCTGGAAATGTTTCAGGAGTATAATCTGAATTGTCTAAAACAACTGCTAATTTTTCTAAAGGCAAGGTTGCAAAAATATTAGCAGAAACTACGACATTTTGAATTTTTGACCAAACTTTTGTATCAACTTCAGGTGCCATAAGCATATATATATTGGAAAACTATATAAAACCTACTTATAAAGAGACGCTAAACTTTTTACCTCGTATTAGAAATGTATTTTTTGAAATTGGTTTTGATATTTGCTCAATTGTTTTTGCATTAACTTTATTTTGAATTTCATTCAAATCAATTTCTATTTCAGAATAAATTTTTAGATCTATTTTTTTAGTTTTAGTAAGATTTTTTATTTTTCTTTCATCTTGTATTTTTCTTATTATCTCTCTTGTGAAACCAGATTTTATCATATCTTCCGTTTCTTCCTGGTTTATTGTAAAAATATAATTTTTATTTGAAGAACCAATGTATCCGACAGGTAATTTTTTTAATTCTTCAAACATATCCGTACTTATTTTAATTTTTTTATTATTCAAATTCATAGTTAAATTTAGTTTACTTGGATTCAAATTTCTAATAAAATCAACAACTTTTTTTGTATCTTTTCCATATTTTGATCCAATTAATTTATAGTTTGGTTCATAAACCGTTTCCGAATTTTCAATATTTTTAACAAATTTAATATCATCAATATTTGTTTGAGACTTAAATAAATCAAGATTTTCTTTCAAAAATTTAGATTCTTTAATTGAGATTGTAATATCTTTTATTGGCCATCTCAAATTTCTTTTAATTCTTTCTCTATTTGCAAGAACATCAGAAATAAGTGAATTAAAAATTTCAAATTTATTCTCTAATTTTTTATCTATTCTATAATTATCATACTTTGGAATTCTCTCAAGATGTATTGATTTTTCAGATATTTGAGGATAATCAGACAACATTAAATAAATTTTATCAGATACAAAAGGTGCTATTGGTGCAAGTAATTTCAATGAAGTTAATAATGATTCAAGCAAAACATACCCAATTTTTTGATCATCTCTGTTTCTAACATATTGAATATATGTTCTTGACAAATCATTAATTATAAAATTAGAAATTGCTCTTCCCATATTTTGATATTCAAAATTTTCATACGCCTTTTCATATTCTTTAATCATAGTATTTGCTCTAGAAATAATCCATTTATCTTCTGGTTTTGTCAATCTTTGAGAAGTAATGAAAGGATACTCAGTTTTCAAATAATTTGCCAAATTCCATAAAGTATTAACAACGGAAAAAGTTTCTTTTTTAACATCCGAAGGACTAAATCTTGCAAGCTCATAAGGCGCAGTATTAGTACAATAGTACAATCTTATCAAATCTGCACCAAGTTCATTAATACCTTCTTTTGCCCAAACACCATTACCCTCAGATTTTGATATTTTTTCACCTTTTTCATCAACTCCAAATGCAGGCATTGTAACAGTTTTATATGGTGATTTACCAAATACTGCAACTGAAGTATAAAGTAATGAAAAAAACCATCCTCTTATTTGATCTGTAGCTTCACTTACTTTATCAACAGGAAAATGTTTCTCAAATATTTTTTTATTCTTGTGAGGATATCCTAACCAAGCCCAAGGAGCCATACCAGAATCATACCATACATCAAAAATATCACCAATTGATTTTAATTTACTTCCACACGAACAATCAACTTCTAAAGTATTTAATTCGTGTAAATCAAAATCAGGATCCAATTTTTTCTTTAAATATTTTTCAAGATCCTTTTTAGATTCTACTACAAAATTATTATTACAGGAGTTACATTCAAATATCGGAACAGGTATACCCCAAAATCTCTGACGAGTAAAATTCCAATCATCATAATTACTTAACCAATCATGCATACGATCTTTCGCAAAATCAGGCATCCAGTTTATTTTTTGATTTTCCGATAATAATTTTTTAAGTATTTTATTTGTATTGAAGAACCATTGATTACTTAACATGTATACCAAAGGAGTTTTACATCTCCAACAAACGGCTACAGAGTGATTTATTTTTTCATTATATAGCAAAGAATTAGTTCTTTTCAAATATTCAATAATTTTAATATCTGCATCTTTGTAAAACATTCCTTTATATGTTTCTACATCAGAAGTATAATTCCCTGATTCATCTATAGGACTCAACTCAGGAAGCTTGTTTAATTTACCAAAAATATTATCCGTTTTACCATGACCAGGAGCAGTATGTAGAATTCCTGTTCCACTTTCAACAGAAACAAAATCTTCGTAAACTTCACCAGATTTCAAACCCAACTTTTCTGCTGCTTTAGGAGAAAGTCTTTCTTTTAACATAGGTCGAGATAAATACACCTTTCTTGCTTGAGGAATATTATCCAAACTTTTCTGAGTTTTTGTGTCAAATAGAGGTAAATACTTAGCTCCCTCCAATTTATTACCTTTAAATTTAGAAATTATTTCATATTTTAATTTAAATTTTTCAAATAATTCTAATCGGTTTTCTGCCAAAATAATTTTTTCATTATTTACTTTTATAGTCACATAATTTTCATCACCTTTAACTGCTAATGCAACATTTGAAGGTAAGGTCCAAGGAGTTGTTGTATATACTAATAAACTTTCATCTGAATCCTTAAGCTTAAATTTAACATAAACTGCAGGATCTGTCAAATTTTGATAAGAATCAGTAACTTCGTAACCAGCACAAGCAGTACTACATCTTGGACACCAGTGAACGGGTTTTCTACCTTTGTAAACCATGCCTTTATTCCATATTTGTTTAAATGCCCACCAGGAACTTTCTAAATAATTGTTTGAATAAGTTAAATAAGGGTCTTTATCTGTTGCAAACCAAGTACCATATTTATCATAAATTTCCATATTTTCAGATATATTTTTGGTAGCTAATTTTTTACATTCATTTGAAAATTTTTTAATTCCGTATTTGAAAATATCTTTTTTATTTTTTATTTTTAGATTCTTTTCGACTTGATGTTCAATTGGCAGTCCATGTGTATCAAAACCTGCAGTGAATAAAACATCCTTACCTTTCATAAATTCATATCTTATCGATAAGTCTTTGAAGAAAATATTTCTTAAGTGACCCACATGAAGTTCATTATTAGCATACGGAGGACCCTCGAGTAGTATGTACGGTTTTCCGCCTTTGTTTTTTGTTTGTAGTTTTTTCAGTAAATTAATATTTTGCCAATGTTTGTTAATTTCTTTTTCTACTTTTTTATGATTATAATTCATTTATAAGTAACCTGTGTAAAATTTATATAGTTAATGAATTGTTATAATGACTTTACTTACTAAATATTTATAATTAAATTACAATAAAATTTCGTATGTTTGAAGTCTGGACAGAAAAATATAGACCTAAGACTTTGTCCGAAGTTAAAGGTCAAGAAGATATTACCAATAGACTTTCAGCATTTATAAATTCAAAATCTATGCCACACCTATTATTTGCGGGAATGCAAGGAACAGGAAAAACTACATCATTTTTAGCATTAGCTAGAGATCTTTTTGGAGAAGATTATAAAGAAAATGTTCTTGAACTAAATGCTTCCGATGACAGAGGAATAAACATAGTTAGAACCGCAATCAAAGATTTTGCAAGAACAAGATCCGTTTCTGAAAAAGCACCATTTAAACTAATTTTTTTAGATGAAGCAGATGCTTTAACAAAAGATGCACAAAATGCTTTAAGAAGAACAATGGAAGATTATTCTTCAAATGTAAGATTTTGTTTAAGTTGTAACTATTCATCAAGAATAATTCCGCCGATACAATCAAGATGTGCAATATTTAGGTTTCAACCTCTTCCTAAGAAAGTAGTAACAGAGGTATTAATGGATATTTCAAAAAAAGAAAAATTAGATTTAGATCATACTGCAGCAGATTATATTTATGATGCATCCGAAGGAGATTTAAGAAAGGCAGAAAACATTTTACAAGCAACAACAGCAATAGCAACAAAACCTTCTGAGTCTATACCTGGTTTAACAAGAGTAACAGTTAATGAAGTAAAAGAAGTTGTTTCTTTTGCCGAACCTTTAGAATTATATTCAATTGTCAAATTAGCATTGTCTGGTCAATTTAAACAATCCAAAGATAAATTATCTGATGTTATTGTTAAATACGGTCTTTCCGGAGTGGACGCAATTTCTCAAATTCAAAAACAAATCTGGAATTCGGATGAGTTTTCTGATAAAATTAAAGTAAGACTTATGAAATCTTGTGGCGAATATGAATTTAGAATTTCAGAAGGTTCTAATGAATTTGTTCAACTTAATGCTTTTCTTGCAGATCTAGTTTTATTAGGTAATGAAAACTAGATATTCTAAAATAGAATATTAAATGAAATAATGTTTATAAGTAAAATAAATATATTAGTATATGAAAGCCAAAACCGGAGATCTTGTTGAAGTTCATTTTACAGGATTTTTGGAAGATGGAACTGTTTTTGATACTTCTAAAGGTAAAGAACCGATTCAATTTGTCATGGGATCTGATGAAGTTATACCAGGATTTAGTCAAGGAATTTCTGGTATGAGACTTGGAGAAATTAGAAGAATTGAATTACCTCCTGAACATGCTTACGGAGAATATCATGATGAATTAATTAGAGATTTTCCAATAAGTAATTTTGAAGGGGGAGTTGAAGAAGGTGTCACGGTACACGGAATGGTTTCCGGAGAAGTGACAACAGGTATGATATTAAAAATAATTGATAATACCGTTTTAGTTGATTTTAATCATCCTTTAGCTGGAAAAAGATTAATTTTTGAAGTTGAATTAATAAATAATACTAGACATTAGACAAATGCTTACGAAGTTTATATATTAAATTTTAGATATATTTTATGAAAACTTTGAATTTATTCGGAAAAACTTTTTTTAGAAAAGGTTACATTGAATTGTCAAAAGTAAATCTTTTGCCAAGGACTTTAAATGAAGTATATAACATTGATCCAAACTCAATGGATAAAAAACAAGTTGAATATATTTTCAGCAAAGTTATCGGAGGATTAGATTATGTCAACAACTAATTCTCTAATTGAATTTGCTTCACGCAATCGTGAACTTTTTTTTGAAGTAGTAGATATATTCAAAAATGATGAACCTTTGCTTGACATTATTAATCAGCAAAGTAAAAAAATTAATTTATTAAATAATCAACTTCTCAATCTAAAGAGACAACTAAACACAAGTATATAAATTAATTTTTTATTTTTATTTTATGCTTATCAAAAAATATATTCCAAAGAAATTAAACGATATTGTTGGACAATATTCCGGAATAGTAAAATTAAGTAGATTCATAAAGTCTAAATCAAAAAAAGCTTCAATTATATATGGTGAAACGGGTATTGGTAAAAGTTTAGCTGTTCGTGTTTTTGCAACAGAAAATAATTTTGAACTATTTGAATTACCACCTTCTTCAACAAGAAAAGGAGAAAAAATTTTAGAAAAATTAAGACCAATTACTACTCAGCCATCTTTATTTGGAGGAGATAAAATTATCCTAATTGATGAATTAGAATCATTTAGTTCCTCAGATAGAGGTGGAATCAAAGCACTAATTGAAATTATAAAAAATACAAAATATCCTATAATAATTACAGCAAATGATCCTTGGAATTCTAAATATAAAACTTTAAGAAATTACTGTGAACTTATTCAATTCAATCCAGTAGATTATAAAGAAATTGAAAAGTATCTTTCTAAAATTTGTACAAAGGAAGAAGTAAAAGTTGAACCAGTTGTACTAAAAAGAATTGCTGCAAGAGCTCAAGGAGATGTACGTTCCGCATTAATGGATCTTGAAGTAATTATAAATGATAAAACGGAAATTGAAAATAAAGATATTTATGACTTATTTAGAGAAAGAGATGAATCAATATTTTATTCAGTAAAAATAACTCTAAAATCATTTGATTCAAAATTAGCATTATCAATCTTTAATGATATTAAAGTCGATAATTCAGAATATATTCTTTGGATTGACCAAAATATTCACCAAGAATATTTTGATAAATATTCTTTGAGAGAAGCTTATGTCTCAATTTCAGATTCAGATATTTTTAATTCAAGAATATCTAAAAATCAAAATTATAATTTAGCAAAATATCGAGATATATTTTCAACATCAGGAGTTCAACAAGCTAAAAAAGAAGTTTCTCAAACAATTTCTAGTTACAAGCGACCAGAGCTTTTAATGAAAATATATAGTTATGCTTCAAAACGAAAAAAAGCAAAAGGAATATCTGATCAAATTTCAAAAAAATTACATACATCCGCAAATGCATTAATGAAAGATTTCTATCCTTATTTCGACTTCATCAAACAAAATAATAAACAAATGGGTAAAGAATTAACAAAATATTTAGAATCTGAAAATTAATAATATTTTTAAATTAAAATTTAAGAGAAGATATGGGCTAGACAGGCGGGTTAGGCGCCGTTGTAACTCCATATACCGGAGTGTCGAAGTTCATTGGGAGGCATTGACGGTATGCTATATCCCCAAACAATAATGTCGAAGCGTTGCCTTCCTTGGCGGTTAATTTTGAGAACCTGGTCAGGCGGGGAACCGAGCAGCCATAATCATGTTTATTCGTGCTTTGAAGTAGTGGCGTGGAGTTATTATTTGGTAAGATATTTTATTCAAGAAATGTCCACTTTTGAACGTGCCCACTTATTCTAAGTAGATTAAGAAAATATATAAAATAAAAACCATATTTTATTTATGTCTTTAGAGATTATTTCAGATACGGTTTTTCCTTATCTTAAAATTGGAGATTTTAATATCAAAGTTAAATATGACATAGATAGAGATGCATATACTCAACATTCTTTATTGGATTTCAATATTACAACTGATTGTTATATTTGCATAATCAATGAAAGAGATATATCCAGAAATGATCTAATAGACAAAATTAATTCTAATTTTTATTCAGAAATAATTTCAAATAAAACTCTTGTAAAAGATTTAGAAAATAATTCTCAAAGCTTAATTGATTTTATAGAAAATTTAGATACATATGCTTTAACTTATAATCCGAGGAAAAAAAATGACTAAAAACGATTTAATTAATTTTGGAAATTCTAAATACTTAATATATGCTTCAATTTTAGTTTCATTAATTTGGGTCATATTTTTATAAATTAAATTAAATTTTGAGATTTTCCAATAACAATTAATCCAACAATTCTAATAATAAATAAAATAAGTGCATAATAAATTAGGTTTTTATTTGTAATTTGAATTTTATATCTTGAATTAATTAAATTTTGTAAAGAAGGTATTGCAATAATTAATGCTAAAATAAATATTATCAAATGAAACAAGAATAATGTTAAGTTATAATATTCAGTAAATAATGGACCCATCAAACCAAAGTATTGATTGAACTCATATGGAACTAAACTGGATAATGGACCTCTAAAGGCAAAATATAATATAATTGCCAGATTTAATAATCCAAAATTATTGTTAATTTTCTTTTTCATATAAGCTTATTTTATATTAATATAAAAATTAAACGCCAAGGACGGGATTTGAACCCGCGATCCCAAAGGGACAGGATTAGCAATCCTGCGCAATACCAGGCTATGCGACCTTGGCCTAATTAATTTGGTTCAATATATGTTTAAAAAGTTAATTATGTCTCTCCACTCGGGGTTAAGGAGGGTCTAAAAAGACGAAGAGAGACAAATGGGACTGGCAGGATTTGAACCAGCGACACCTCGATCTTCAGTCGAGCGCTCTTCCAGGCTGAGCTACAGTCCCATTATTGCTTGATTTAAGAAATTTATAAAGTTTATCATAATGATTAAATAGCTTTATTTACAAAAAATATATGGAATTTTATAATGAGGATTTAAAAAATATTTATTCAAATTTAAATTCATCAGATTCCGGATTATCAGACAGTCAATCAAAAAATAGATTAAAAAAATACGGTTATAATAAATTAATAAAGAAAAAAGATTACAAAACATTAAAATTATTAATCGGGGAATTTAAATCACCTTTAGTTTTACTACTAGTTGCAGCCGGTGCAATTTCATATTATCTTAATGAATTAGTTGATGCATATGTAATTTTTTTAGTTGTCATTGTTAATGCATTACTTGGATTTTTTCAAGAATACCGTGCCGAAAAAGCAATTGAATCTCTTAAAAAATTGTCTTCAACAAAAGCAAAAGTTTTACGAAATTCAAAAGAATTTCAAATTGATGCTTCCGAACTGGTTCCAGGTGATATAATAATTATTGAAGAGGGAGATAGAATTCCCGCAGATGCCAGAATTATTCAATCTGCCAATTTATCTTGTGACGAATCTGCTCTTACTGGGGAATCTAGTTCTGTAGATAAAGTTTCAAATAAAATTTTATCAAAAAATGTTGCAGTTGCAGATCAAAAAAATATGGTTTTTATGAATACTATTGTTTCTAGAGGAAGAGCAACAGCAATTGTAGTAAATACCGGAATGGATACAGAAATTGGTAAAATTGCAAAAAGTATTCAAGATCAAGATGCACCAATAACTCCTTTACAAAAAAAATTAAATATAGTTGCAAAAAATTTAGGAATCGCAGCAATAGCAATATCTGGTGCAGTATTTTTTATAGGTTTATTTAAAGGTGAAACTTTAATTGAAATGTTTACCACTTCAGTATCTCTTGCAGTTGCAGCAGTACCAGAAGGTCTACCTGCAGTCGTAACCATAACTCTTGCAATTGGATTGACTAAATTAGTTAAAGTAAAGTCTATTGTTAGAAGATTGCCAGTTGTTGAAACATTAGGAAGTGCAAATATTATCTGCTCAGATAAAACTGGAACATTAACAAAAAATGAAATGACTGTAAAAAAGATTTATACAAACCATTCTCATATTGAAGTTTCAGGATCCGGTTATAATCCCGAAGGAAATTTTAATTACAAAGATACAACTTCAACAAAAATTAAGAAAAATTTAGACATGATATTAAAAATTGGTTTATTTTGTAATACTGCAAGATTAGTAAAAAATAAATCTTGGCAAATTTTTGGAGATCCAACAGAAGGTGCATTAATTGTTTCTGCAAATAAGAACGGACTAATAAAATCAAAATTAAAGGAGTATTCCTTTGTTAACGAGTTACCATTTGACTCAAATAGAAAAATGATGTCATCAATTTATAAGTCAGGAAAAAATAATATTGCATTCATAAAAGGTGCGCCTGAAATACTTTTAGAAAAATCAAATTTTATTTTTATTGACGGAGTTGTTAAACCCATAAAAAAGGCAGATAAAAACAAGATTAAAGAGGTTATTGAATCTTATTCTAATGATGCTTTAAGAGTACTTGCTTTTGGGTATAAATATGTTGGAAGTAAAAAATTAACAACTAATTATGTTGAAAATGATATTGTGTTTGTAGGTTTACAAGCAATGATGGATCCACCAAGACCGGAAGTAAAACCTGCATTAGTAAAATGTGAAAATGCAGGAATAAGAACTATTATGATCACAGGAGATCATGAAAATACTGCTCGAGCAATTGCAAAGGAATTGGGATTCAAAAATTCAGATTTATCCATTACTGGAGCGGAATTAGATAAATTATCGGATTCAGAATTAAATAAAAAATTAATAGATTGCAATATATTTGCAAGAGTTAGTCCAGAACACAAGTTAAGAATAGTTACTTCACTTAATAAAAAAGATAATGTTGTTGCTATGACTGGAGACGGAGTTAATGATGCTCCTGCACTTAAGGCTGCAGATATAGGTATTGCAATGGGCATAAAAGGTACCGATGTAGCAAAAGATTCCTCAGATATGATTCTTATGGACGATAATTTTTCATCAATTGTAAATGCAGTTGAAGAAGGAAGAGGAATTTTTGATAATATTCGAAATTTTATAAGATATTTAATCTCTTCAAACATTGGAGAAATTTTTACAATATTTGCTGCTTTAATAGTAGGATTACCTTTACCTTTAATTGCAGTTCAAATTTTATGGATGAATCTTCTAACAGACGGACTACCTGCATTAGCGCTAGGTACAGATCCACCTCAAAAAGATATAATGACAAGAAAACCAATTAAATCAAATGTCGGAGCAATATCTAAATCTACTTGGACATTTTCTGTTTTTATCGGAATAATTATGATGATTGGTACTCTGAGTTTATTCCTAGTATACTTAGGAGAAGGTTTAGATTATGCAAGATCTATTGCATTTTCAACAATAGTTTTCTATCAATTATTTAATATATTTAATTCAAGAACAGATAAATCTGTATTTCATGAACCTGAATTATTTTTTAATAATAAATATCTAGTTTCAGCAATAATCGCATCTGCATCATTACAATATTTTGTAGTATCAATGCCATTCTTTCAAACATATTTTTCAACAGTTAATATTGCTCCACTTGACTGGTTTATTGTTATTTTAACTGCATCTTCAGTATTAATAATAACTGAAATTGTTAAGAACAACTTCAAAAACATTATAAACCTTAGTCAAAATTAATTTTATGGTTAAAATTAAAAAAGGAGATTTAATTGAGCTAGATTTTGTAGCTTCATTCAAAGAATCCGGAGAAATTTTTGACTTAACTTTAGAAGAAGAAGCTAAAAAAAATAATATTTATCAAAAAGATTTTCCATACAAACCGATGAAGGCTTTTGTTGGAAGCGGACAATTATTGAAAGGTATTGAATCTAATATCATAGGTATGTCAGTAAATGATTCTAAAGAAGTAGATTTGAAGCCAGAAGACGCATTTGGTAAAAGATCACCTAAATTAATACAGTTAATATCAATAAATAAATTAAGAGAAAAAAAGCTAAATCCAGTTACTGGAATGCAATTAGATATTGACGGACGAAGAGCTACAATAAGATCAGTTAATGGTGGAAGAGTTATTTTAGATTTTAATCATCCGTTTGCAGGAAAAGAAGTTCATTATTTCTTAAAAGTTTCAAGTGTTATAAATGATTTAAAAGAAAAAGTTAATTATGCCACAGAAATTATAGGTTTCAAAGCCGAAAATTTAACTATAAATGAAAAAAATGTTAAATTTAAGATCGCAAATAAAGAAAAACTAGGGGAACAATTTATTGATTTATTAAAAACAACTATAAAGAAATACGTGCCCGAAGTTAAAGAAATTACTATTGACTAGTGTAATAATGTTTATAAAAAACATTCAATTCAGTAATTAATGGATCCTTATGACGAATATTCAAACGAAATAGATTATAATACAGGTGCAGAAAAATCATCAAGTGAAGATTCTTATTCTTCCGATTATGATTCAAACGATAATTATGATTCAGGAAATTCTTATTCTTCCGATTATGATTCAAATGATTCTTACAGTTCAAATAATGATTCTTACAGTTCAAATAATTCACAATCTTATTCATCCTACCAAGACCAAAGTGTTTCTAAATTGAGCAATGAGGACGAAGAATTAGAAAAAATTTTGTCAAATAGAAAAGCAAGAATAAAAGTAGTAGGTTGTGGAGGAGCAGGAAACAATACAATTGCAAGGATTTCTGAAATAGGAGTAACAGGTGCAGAAATTGTTGGTATTAATACTGATGCTCAAGATTTACTTAATACAACTGCAGATAAAAAAATACTTATTGGAAAAGATCTGACTCAAGGATTGGGTGCAGGATCAGATCCTCAAATAGGTAAAGATTCTGCAAAAGAATCTCAAAAAGAAATTAAAGATGCGCTTCAAGGTGCACATTTAGTATTTATTACAGGTGGACTTGGCGGAGGAACAGGTACAGGAAGTATGCCCGTTGTAGCAAGTATTGCTAAAAAAATGGGAATTTTAACTGTTGCAGTAGTAACGCTTCCTTTTGAGATGGAAGGAGTATTACGACATGAAAATGCCATGGTAGGTCTTGAAGAATTAGAAGGATTGGTTGATACTTTGATTTTGATTCCAAATGATAAATTAATTGAATTAGCACCAGATTTACCACTTCATACTGCTTTCAAAGTTGCTGATGAAATTTTAACTAATGCTGTAAAAGGCATTGCTGAGCTAATAACTAAGCCTGGTTTAATTAACTTAGATTTTGCAGATATCAAGGCAGTTATGTCTTCCGGCGGTATAGCTATGATCGGATTAGGAGAGAGTGATACCGAAAATAGAGCTGTAGAATCAGTTGAGAAAGCACTAAATAATCCATTATTGGACGTAGAAGTCCAAGGAGCAACTGGAGCATTAATAAATGTTATCGGAGGACCAAATATGACGTTAGATGAAGCAAAAAGAGTTGTTGAGGCAGTTACAGAAAGATTAGACAATTCTGCTAAAGTAATATGGGGAGCACAATTATCTCCAGAATTACAAAATTCTTTAAGAACAATGTTAGTCGTAGTCGGAGTAAAATCTCCTCAAATATTCGGACCAAAAAGAACATTATCTAAAAAACGACAAGAAGATATGGAAGATAATTTTGGTATCAGATTCATCGATTAGTTCAAAAGTTTTATAAATAGAGTTAAAATCTCATAATATGGTTACACCTATCGAGTTTAATCCTGATGACATTAAAATTCCTAAGTTAAAGGAAATACCAGGAATACTTCGAAAAAAAGCAAGAGAATATAAAAGAGTACTTGCTATCACAAAGAAACCAAAAATGAACGAATTTCAAGCAGTTGTAAAAGTGACTGGGCTTGGAATGATCGTAATAGGATTAATTGGATTTTCAATTTTTGTATTGGTTCAATTAATTACAAAATTAGCAGCTTAAAATGGGAATATTTACAGTAAGAACAGCAATTGGAAGAGAACAACAAGTAATGGATGCATTATCAACTAATGCAAAAAGAGCAGAAGGAATTCATGCTTTATTATCTCCTTATGGAGTAGTTGGTTATATCTTCATAGAAGCAGATTCTTTATCCGATGTTCAACAAATTTCATATAGAGTTCCTTATGTAAGAGGAGTACTTTCAAGAGAAGTAGAATTATCTTCAATAGAACACCTAATCGAATTTAAACCAGAAAATGTAGATATTCAACTTGGAGATATTGTAGAAATTATTGGAGGACCTTTCAAAGGAGAAAGAGGTAAGGTAACTCGATTAAATACTCAAAAATCAGAAGTAATTGTGGAATTACTAGAAGCAGCAGTTCCAATTCCAATTACATTAAACCTGGACTCAGTCAGAGTTGTAGGAATTGAGGGGAGATCAGAATGAGAACACCAGAATTAATTAGAAAAGAAATAAATTTAAGTAAAGGCTCAGGTGCACCTGGAACAGATTTAATTGCAGATATTTCTGTTGATCAATTAAAAAATGTATCAGAACAATTGGGCGATAAAATTATTGGTAAAACTACTAAATCAAGAGTTAAAGAATTAGTAGGTATTTGTCAATCTATGGGTATAAAAGTAAATGGTACTCCTGCAGATAAAGCATCAAAAATGATTGCAGCAGGAAAATGGGACAATTTATTTAATTAATTGTTCCTTTTTTATTTTCTAAGTTTTTTATATTGTTTTTTTGTCTTTTTCCATAAAATAAATAGTTCTTCTACGGATTTTACAATATTGTTTTTATCAAATTTTAATTTAGATTGAATTTCGCTATCCGAGTAATCCAATTTATTCATTATATCTTTTGTTTCATTCATGAATTTTGTAATATTTTTTGCTAAATGATTTTTTTGAGTTTTTAATATCTCTGCAGCAGATTCAATTGAATCAATATCCGTCGTTGTATTAAATCCAAATGCTTTCATAACTTCTTTTCCCAGTTCTTTTTCTTCTATTTCTAATTTTTCTGCTACATCTCCTGCCACATATGTTAACCTAATTAATCCGTCTTGTACTTTTTTTGAGTTAATTATTTTAATTTTCTTAAGTTCAGAAGTGTTATCTAAATGAGTACCTCCGCATGCTTGAGCATCAAATCCTTTGACATGAAGAACTCTTATTTCGCTTCCCGGTACAAAACCACCTTGGTAAAGAGTAAATCCAAATATTTTTTCAGCTTGATCTTTAGGATATATTTCCTTAGTTACTTGAATTTTTTGAGAAATTGCTTTATTTGCCACTTCTTCTATTTTTTTAATTTCCTTTTTTGACAAGTTATCGTAGTGAGTTATATCTAATCTTCCTCTATCTTGATTAACATCAGATCCGCCTTGCCAAAGATGATCTCCAAGTACTATTCTTGCAGCACCACCAACTACATGAGTCGCAGTATGATGTCTCATTGTATTTGTTCTTCTAATATCATTAATATTTCCAATAACTAAATCTCCTTCTTTGAAATTTATATTTTCAAGTTCATGAATTATATGAGGACCTTTATTATAAACGTCTATTACTTTACAACCATTTATGTAACCAGTATCATTTAGCTGACCGCCAGAAGTTGCATAAAATAAAGTTTTATCCAATATTACCTTATTATCAAAAATTTTAATGACTCTTGCTTCAAATTCTCTTAATTTTTCATCAGCCCAAAATAATTTAATTGTTGGTTCAAGATTTAATTCAGTTTCTTCAGTTTCTTCAAACTTCTGAACTATATTTTTTTCATGTCTCTCTGAAATTTTAGTATAAAAATCTGCAGGAATTTTTAATTTCTTATTTTGTGAAATTGCAACTTTTTCTAACTGCTCAGGAGATATACCTTTAGAATCATAAAGTTCTATCATTTTTTCAGAAGTTAATTTTTCAATTACGATTTTTTTAAGTAATTTATTTGAATTTTCTATATTGTTTTTATATTTTTTTTCTTCAGACTCAAGTATTTTGTTAACCGTATTAATACTCTTTTTTAGTTCAGGATATTGAGGTTTCAAATAATTTGCTTGTAATTCGATTAATTTTTTGTAATCAAAATTAATATTATATTTATTTGATAGATCCATAGATCTTCTAAAAATTGATCTTAAATTATATCCACCTCCCGAATTGGAAGGTAATGCACCGTCTGATGAGGAAAATAATAAGGTTCTAAAGTGATCTGCAATAGCATAAAGAGAAGAAACAGGATAAATTTCTTTCTTTAATTCTTCTTTTGTATAACCTATTTTTTTAGAGACATTCGACCAAGTTTTTTCAATATCATCAACTTCATCAATATTTAATTTTCCGGACAAAGGCACAAATTTTTCCCATAATTTTTTGTCAGGCTTTATTCCTGATTGTTTATACAAATATTTAATTGAATCCGGCATAGTTAGCTCATAACTAATCGGGTTACCGCTAGTTAGCCAGGGATATCTTTCCTGTCCAGATCCCATATCTAGAATGTTAAGTGGTAAATCCTTATATCCGCCCGGTGTAATTTTATATTTCATATAAACTTGATTACCTAGCTCAAGTCCATTAGAAAAATATTCTAAAGATGTTCCGAGATTTCCTCCGCCACCCCATTGATCTTCATGAAATTGTATTTCTTCAAGAGGTATTTTAGCTCCATCTTTTATCCAAGAAATAAT
Source organism: Candidatus Woesearchaeota archaeon (assembly GCA_038128845.1). Taxonomy (GTDB): domain Archaea; phylum Nanobdellota; class Nanobdellia; order UBA10117; family ARS21; genus ARS21. Next base: position 164,644 of record JAYPKL010000001.1, read on the forward strand.
ATCAGATAAATATTTTTCTTGATCATATTCTTCTTTAGGAACAAAAGCATGTTGACCTAAATGAAAATGAGTAGAATAGTGTCTTCCCGTTATACCAACATTATCTATATCATTAAATCTAAGACTGGGTTGAGACATAACTAATGGATTTGCAGGAGGTTTAACTTGACCAGTTACTACATATGGTTGAAAACAATAAATTGAAGCCTGAGTAAACCAAGTATCATCTCTCCATCTTGCAACAACAGGATAACGCTTTATTGGAGTGTAACCTAATTTTTTGAAATGTTTTGAATATTCTTTCCAAGTGTCAATATATCCTATTTTCTTTTTTGTTGGTGAATTATTAATAAAACTATAACCATCATTACAATCAGGTTCACCACAAGTACTTCTTTTAGTAATAGACCAATATTTAGTTGAACATTTTTTACAAGTTGATCTATTAAAACCTAGATTTTGTAAAACTGATATGGGATAATATTTTTCAGGATTTTTATCTGTTTTTGATTTTAATTCCTGTTTTAGCAATTTAATATCCATATTTATTAATAAAGAAATAAGATTAAAACTATTTCCTCATTAACTTTTTTTGCAATTTTAATATTGCATCTTTGTCCAACTTATTTCCTAAAGTTAGTTTTATTTTTTCATCTTTAGGTTTAGTAAAAGTTAATGCAGATTTAGCTGCACCAGGTATTTTGGACATTTCGTTTAAAACACTAGATAATTTAGAGTTTAAAGTATTTATTTGATCTTTTAATCCATTAAGTATAACTTTTGTTAAGTTTTTTTCCTTCTTAATTGAAGATATTTCCTTAGATATTTGAGTTAATCTGTCAAATATTTCCGAGGATTCTTTTGCTTTTATTTGCAATTCTTTGTGATAATTATCCGATTTTTTCTTTATTTTTTTAAGTTCTTTTCTTAATCTATTATACTTATTTTTTGTATCTTTATCTTTGTCTTCTAATTCTTTTTTAATATCTTTAATTTGCTTCATCAATTCCTTTTCCTTTTTACCAGAAAGAGATTCAGTTTCAACTCTAAAATTTAAAGCGTCTAAATCTTTTTTCAATTTATCAGAATTATTATTTTTCTTTCGATTTCTTAAATAAGAATCTCTTATTTTTTTAAGTTCTTTTAAACCAGTTTGAACTTCTAAGTTATACTGATTTCTATTTTTTTTAGCTTCTGCTATTTCCTTAATAATTTTGGATTTTTTAGATTTTAGTTCATTGGCTTCTTTTATAAGCTTGTTAAGATTATTTTCAAGTTTATTTTTTTCCTTGAATTTTTTCTCTTTTTTTGTTCCTAGCTCTCTAAGATCATTACTGATCTTTTTTGCCTTACTATTTAGATCTTCTATATCCATCATTTATACCCTCTCAAAGAGGAAGGTGCATTATCCAAATAATGCACCAAGACCTTGGGAAACTTCCTCATCACTTGCTGAAGCTTTTTCTTCTGCTGCCGGTGCTGCTGCTGGAGCTTCACTAGCTGCTGCTGCCGGTGCTGCTGCTGCCGGTGCTGAGCTTGCAATTTGTGTTTCAGCAATTACTTTTTCAATATCAACGTCTTTAAGAGCTGAAGCTGTAGCTTTTACTCTTGCTTCGTCAACATCAATTCCTGCTGCTTTCAAAGTTGCAGTTAATGCTTCTGAAGTAATTTCTTTCCCTGCTTTGTGCAATAACATTGCGCCATATATATATTCCATTTTTTACTCCTAATTTACCACCTTTTTATTTAATGCTGAAGCTTCTGCTTCTGCCTTAGATAAAAGTAGTGATTTTGTTTTTTCAACAAGTATATCTTGTGAATATGCTAATTTAATTGAATCCATTTCTGCATTTTGTATTGTATGTTTAATTGTTTCACTATTTACTATATTTGCACCAATACCTAATTTAAATGCGTCTGAATAAGCGCTCTTAATTTTTTCTATGTATTCATCTGGATCCACATCTAGTGTTGATTTTAAGTAAATTGTTCCATCTTCAAGTGATGCTATTAAGTTTAAACCAAGTTTCATTGGTCTAACATCCAATCTTGAAAGTATTGCAGCTAATTTTGCACTTATTTCTTCACCTTCAGAAACAACTTTTGAATCTTGCTTTACTTCAATTTTACCTGCATTTATTCCTGCCTTAATACCTACGTCACCTAATTCTCCTAAAATAGGTCCAGGTGCAAAACCTGTAGGTCCTGCTGGAATAATTATATCAAATGGAGCAAGTTGACCTGCCTTTGCTAAGGAATCGGACATATTTTCTTTTAGTAATGTCCATAAATTAAAGGAATCGTCATCAAATAAAACTAATGCAGGCATTCCGTCAAAATATTCAATTAATTTTTCTGAATTTTTTATTTTAGAATTTTTTAATGCCAAAGATAATAATGTTTTTTTTGCCATTCTAATTTTTAATTTAGAATCAACATTATTTCTTATTCCTTGTAATTGTTTTGATGGTAAATTATTAAGATCAATTACTGCTACAACTTTTGAATTATCAATTTCTTTTGTTAAGTTAGTTACATATTCTTTTTTATTCCCTGATGCTCTTGTAACGTATTCTGTTGTCATTATATTTTCACCGCCTTAGACATTGTAGATTTTAAGTATATTTTACCAATATTATTTTTTCCGTTTGGAAGAATATTTTCTGCAGAAGATAGTATAGATAAAATATTTTTTGTTAAATCTTCATCTTTTTGGCTTTCATCACCAACTCCGCACATAAAAAATGGGTTTTTATTTGCCACAATTTGTACTGTGTTTCTTAATCTTTCTACAATTGGAGCAATATTTGTTCGTGCAGGAACTACACAACCTGCCTTAGGACTAGGCATCTTATTTACTGGACCAAAATATCTACCAAAAGTTTGAGCAATCAAAGGCATCATATCTGCTTGAGCAATAAAATAGTCATATTGTCTTGCCAATTTCTTTATTTTACTTTTTTCTTTATATTTACCAAAATCAGAACTTAGTATAACATGATCTGCAGAAGTTACAGAATCAGCAGATTCATTACCTACTAATGCGCAAATTTTTGATTGTTTTATTTTACCTGAAGGAAGATTAATATATTGCTCCAATTTAGGAACTTTTGCCATATCAATATCTTTGAAAGATATAATTAATTCAATTGATTGTTTAAAATTTCTTTTAGAAATTACTTTTCTTAATTCTTTTAATGCATTTTGTACGCTATTTTCGTCCATTTTATTTAGCTACTGACTAGTCAGTTTAATATTTGCTTTGATTATATATTTATAAAACTATCTATATTTCTAAATTGTAAGAAAGAGAATCAATAATTTTATTTTTATTTCCTGTTTTTACTTTAAAGAAAGGAATATATGCATTCCGATGTGCTAAAACTTTAAATCCATTATTTTGTAAATAATCTTGAACATCCGAAAAGTTAATTTTTGATTTTCTAATTTTTCCATTTAAATTATTGTATTTGGGTCTTATTGGAAAATTATATATTCCTAAGTTAAAACTAGAATCTAATTTATTTATTATTTTGTTTTTAACAGAAATAATTTTTTGATTTGAAAGTGTGTTCAATGTGTCATTAAATTCACTAAACGAGAGACCAGATTTTACAAATATTTCTGAAAGAGGATTGTTTTTAGTTATTAAGTTATATATTTTATTTTGAATCGGAGATAAATTTGTTGAAGAAGATAACCTAGTTTTTGTTAATTTTCCGTCAAATTTGTATATACTAAGATTTTGTAGATCAAATACTAAATGAAAATTTCTGTTATTTTTTGAAACTATAGTAGATATAACAGGATTAAGTTCATAAGATACAGAATCAACATTATTTTCAAGAGTTTCTAATTCCTTTCTATTGATTTTAGGTTCAAAAATAAATAATTCAGTGGAATTATTATTTTCTTCTTTTTCAATTTTCTTAGGCTTATCGGAAACATAATTAGATTTTACTACTGCCTTTTTTGCTTCACCTAATGAAAATGATTTTGCCGCACCACCATGTTGAGATTTTCTAACACGAATATCAACAAATATTGGAAAATCAGTTGCACCAATTATCATAGCCTTTCCTATAGGCAAATTCTTTATTTCACTTTCAGCTTCAGAAGTTATACCTTCAAAACTTTTTGATATAGCGCTAAGGTCACTAGGATTAGATACTTGTAAAGCTATTTGACTACTACATTGAGAAAGAACAGATTTATCAACTCGAGCAGGTCTCTGAGAGATAACACACAATCCTACTCCAAATTTTCTACCTTCTGCTGCAATTGTTCTAATTATTTTGGATGATTTTGTTTCACCAAAACCTCTTTCAGGACAATAATTATGTGCCTCATCAACAACAATAAACGTAGGAGGTATATTTTCTTTTTTTCTTTCATCAAAAATTTTATTTAATATTCCTCTTGCAACAATTTCTTGTAGTTCAGAAGATGCACCTTTGAAATTTATTATTGAAAGTTGACCCGGTTTTACAATATCGGATATATTTGTTGAACCATGAGAAAATAATTGACTTTGTTCAAGTTGCTGTATTCCACCTATTAATCTCCATTTTGCAGTTGATTCTGCTATTTCTAATTCTTTTATTAATTCATCAAATTCAAAAACTCCTTTTCTTTCAACTAAGTCATTTACAACATTATATAATAAACCTCTTTGAGCATCAGTTGGCTTGAAAGGTAGAGATTCCATTAAACTAAATGAATCGTTCGGTATCGGCAAACGAATAGGATGAGCATCAATATTTACTGAAGTATTAACTGCAAATTCCATAACTTTATTTGAAAATCCTTTTCCACTTATTCCAAAAGTTTTGAAATATTTTGTTTCTTCAGAGTTCTTATTTTCATATTTAATTGAAGAATATTCTCCATGCGGATCTAGAATTACTATTGGTAGACCCATTTCAAGTAATTCTTCCAGTATAACTCCGACAGCATAAGATTTTCCTGCACCGGATTTAGCTAATACTGCTAAATGTTTTGTTACTAATTTTTTTGGATCTAAATATGCTTGTATATCTTTTCCTTGTAATTTACCTAAATATATACCATTCATTCTCAAATCAAGAATTGATTTTATTAAATCGTCTTTTGCTATATAAACTTCTGAACCAGGTTCTAGAGGAGTTCTAGGTTGTCTCAAAAAATTTCTTTCAGTTCGGTAACCAATAATTTGACATTTTGCAATAGTTTTATCATATTCTTTTTCAATTTCAGAAACTTGATTAAGTATAGGACCCAATTCTGGATGATTAACTGCAACGTAGTCCCACTTATTTACACTACCTTCAACTATAAAATTAAATTTAGTTGTTGAAGTTTTTCCATAAACTGTTCCCAGCATTATAAATTTTTTCTACAGTTATATAAAAGTCTATATATTGAAAATTAGTTATTCCAAATTACTTCGACATCATCTGTTCTCCAAGATCCGTCTATCTGAGTTGAACTAATATCTTGTCTTTTTCCAGAAGAATACTCTAGTATTCCTTGCCATGCAATCATTACACCATTATCGCCAGAAACGCTTCTTGGACAAATTCCAACTTTTATTCCTCTTTGTTTACACATATCTGTAACCATTTTAGCCAGTCTCTTATTTGCAGCTACTCCTCCAGTAACTAGAACTTCTTTTGAATCAAGATGTGCAACTGCTCTTTCTGTTGCTTCAACTAAAATTGCAAAAACAGTCTCTTGAATAGAATAGCATAAATCCTCTACCTTATTTTTTTCTAAAAGCTGCCTTACTTTATTTTGAATTCCAGAAAAATTGAAATCCATGCCTTTGATTGTGTATGGTAGTTCAATATAATTTTTGCTTTTTTCTGCTAGTTTCTCAATTTTTGGTCCACCAGGAAATCCTAAGTTCATATATCTACCAACATTATCCAGAAAATTTCCAACACCAATATCCATTGTTTCACCAAAAATTCTATATTTTCCATTAGATTTTGCGATAATTTGAGTATTTGCTCCGGAAGTATAAAGCGTAACTGGATCTTTTAAATCACATAATTTTTTACCAATTTCTACATGTGCAACGCAGTGATTTACTCCAATTATTGGTATTTTATATAACAAAGATAAAGATCTTGCTATAACTGCTCCTCTTCTAAGACACTGACCCAATCCTGGTCCCTGAGAGAAGGATATAAGATCAATTTTATCCATAGATAAATTTGCTTCATCTAATGCTCCTCTGATTAGAGTATCATAAAATAATTCATGAGCTTGAGCAGCTTTAATTGGATGAATTCCACCAGTTTCTGTTTCTAAAGTATGCCTCTTATTCGCAAGAATTGTTCCATTAGAATCAATAATACCTATTCCTAATGTGTGTGCTGTAGATTCTATACCTAAACAAATCATATTATATGTTAAAAAGCAACTTTATAATCTTTATTTTTAGCTTTAAAAAAACAAAAAGCTTATAAACTCAACATATAATCTTAATTCTTAAAATGTTAACTCAAAAAAGATCCGAATTATTAAAAGAAAAAACTAGAACTGAAATTTCTCCATCTAAATTGGATATTATTGTAAAACATATTGGATCTCCTTCAGAAGAATCAGGTAAAAAAAGGCAATATCTAAGTCCAAATAGTGCATTTCTTGCAAAAGGTGCTAAAATAAATTTTGTTGAACCCGAGTTTGCTTTAAATTATTTAATAAATTCAGATAATACAATAAAGAATTTAATTCGAGCAGATTCTTATTTTGCTCACTCAATTGATAAATTTTTATGGGATTCAGCTGTTGAGAATAAATTTGGTGAAGGAGATGTAGTAGGTTTAACTGCATTATCACCAGAAATTACCAAGTTATGTAGAATCGATTACCATAATAAGATAAATGATAAACTTGGAGTTTCAAGAACTGAAATTCCGAATGAAGATCAAGAATTTGATTTTATTGTAGATAATATAATCGCACAACCATATAGTTTGGGTCCAGTTTTAGAAAGAGGTCATAATGATACAAAATTAGGAACTCATATCTTGAAGCCAGAAATAAGTAGCGTATATATGGATATGTTTACAGATATAAAAGAAATTTCAAGAGAAAGAGGATCAAGAAAATTTGATAAAAATCAATCAGATTTAGAAAGCGCCATTAAAAAGATTATACGTGGCGGATTTATTGATTCAAAATCTGTTTCAAGACCTGTTAACGGTTTATTAAAAGATTTAAGACATGGTAGAATTATTACCCGTCCAATAAATTATTCAAGAAGATTGGATAGCTTGTCAGACTTAGATTATCCTTATCTTAATTCAGAATTAGATTTAAAAATTCCTCTTAAAGGTTCTCGACCAATTATAACTAACGCCGGTAATAATCACGGCGTCATAAGTACTTATAATAGTATTAGTAGACAAACAACTAATCCAATATAATTAATCAGCAATTATTAAAGGTAATATTAAAGTTACATCACCTTCTACAGTTATATGAGTTGCTTCTTCACTTATTTTACCCCAAGAAATTGCTTCTCTTGTTTGTGCACCACTTAATGATCCATCATATTCTACTGCAGTACTGATTTGTATTGCATAATCCATACCGTTTCTAAATTGATTAAACCAAATTACGTGATGTTTAGATATTCCACCACCTAACATAATTGCACCAACTTTTTTAGCATCAGTAACTCTTATGAAAAAATCTTGATCATCTTCAAATAAATTTAAATTAAAATCTCTATGCATTTGCCAAAAATTCCAAAGTTGAGCTCCCCAGGCGCCGTCTAATGGACCAGGTAAGTAAATTGGTATTTTATTTTTCCAAGACCAATAAATAATTGTATCTTCTGCATTTTCTTCATCTTTAATTGCTTCTCCAAATGCCCAGATTAATTCATGCACATTCCAGACCTTTTTTTCAGAATATAATTTTTTAATTATTGGTTGAAGTCTTTCTTCAAGCACATCACCATAACATTCATTAGGAACTAAAACATTACCTAATCTATTTATTCCTTGTTGATGTAATTCTTTATCATCCATATTAAATGAACCTTGGTAATAATCTTTCCAAAGTCTTGCTAAATCATGATCTAAAGTTCCACAAGTAGTCATAACTGCGTCAACTTTTTTATTTTTAATCATATCTTTGATTAATCCTCGTGTTCCAGTAGAAACAATACATGCAGGATGACTTAATATTTTAAAACAATCTTTATCATTTTGCATATTTTTGTAAATATTCTTAGCAGTGTTAATTTTTTTAACTGAGAAACCTCCGGCATTTCCAAAATTATCCATTAGTTCTTTTATTGTTGTATTTTCATTAACACTATAATCTTTAACGGATTTCATAAGTTCACTTCAGAAAGTGGTTTAAAAATGTTGTCTTTTTGATAATATTATTCTTCTTCAGAAAGACGATGTTTGTTATTTATATATGCATGATTTAATGCCATAATTTGGACTTAAATAATTGGTTTATAAATTTATTTATTAGACCTTTTTTAGAATAGATATTAATTGTTGTCTATTTTTTGTTTCAAATTCATCAACTAATAAAAAAATATTTTGTTTTTTAATAGCCATATGAGAAGAGTTCAATTCAATCATTTTTTGATTAAATATTTTTTCATCAAAATTTTCTGAGTTTCTATTTAATATATCACTTCCCCAATTTGAGTTTTTAGTTGGTTCAAAAATAAAAAAATAACCTCCTTTTTTAAGAAACTTATATACATTTTTTAATGCAAGGTCTTTGTTTTTTGAGAAATGAAAAGAGTTATTTGCAATAACAATATCAAATTTTTTATTTAAGGGTATGTTTTCAAAACTTCCGACTTTAAATGTCAAGTTTTTATTAAAATTAATTTTATTTTTATTAGCAATTTTTATAGAATTTTCATTTGGATCAATTCCCGTAAATGTTTTTACTAAAGATCCGATATGAAATCCAATATTTCCTGTTCCACAACCAATATCTAGAATTTCTTTATCAGTTAGTGAGATATGTTTTTCAATTATTGTTTTAATAAACTTCTTAAATTTAGGTAATATTTCAACATACTTACCATACGTATTTAGGTATGTTTTTTTCATAAAAATAAATTATTCTTCTGCAGGTTTTTCTTCTTCAGCTGGAGCTTCTTCTGCAGTTTGTTCTTCTTCAGCTGGTGCATTTTCTTCATTAATTTTTTCTAAAAGTTTACTTTGTTTTTCAATTTGTTTTTTATCTTCAATTTCTTTTAATTTTGCTTCTGAATCGTAAGCGTAAATTAATCCATTTGAATTTGAATAACCAAATTTACTTGATATTTTTTTGATAATAATATTTTGAACAGGTGATTTTAATTTTACTGCAAAATAATTCATAATGTCTTTTCTTGAAGGAGTAGATTCATTATTATGTTTAATTTCAAATGATACTTCTTTTCTTGAAAATAATTTATTTTCAGTTTGGTTTGTAATTTTTATATCCATTTTATCTTAATCCGTATTCTCCAGATTCACTTAGTTTAACTTTTTTTGCAATTTCAGATTTTGCAGGATTAACTAAGATTAATCTTCCTTTCCAATTATCTGACTTTTTTAAGCCTTTTGCTATTACAGGTAATTCTTTTTTTGCCATTATTTTTCTAATTTCCTCATTTCTTCAATATAATCTATTTTACCTAAGTAAGGTTGTCTCATTGTCATACCAATTTTTGGATCTAATGGATTTTTAAGACTGATAGCAATAATTCTGGATCTTACTTTATCTCCAACTTTAAGTACTCTTTTTGATTCTTTACCTAAAAGTGTTCCATCTTTTGAAAAGGACACAAAATCATCCATAGTTTGAGATATATGAATCATACCTTCGAATGCACCAAAGTCAATAAATGCACCGAAATTTGCAATATCTTTTACTTCACCTTCAACTAATTCATTTAATTCAGGTAAATAATGAACTGCTTCAAATTCAACATTATAGAAAGCTGCTCCATCTCCTGGAACAATCATACCATCTCCTACTTTTTTTATGCTATTTACAATAAGTACTCTTCCTAAATCTTCAATTACTTTATTTTGATAATTTTCTTTTAATTCTTCTAAAAGTACTTTTTTCAGATTTTCAGAAAATCTTGATGGATCAACTCTGATTGTACCTTCAATAATAGATCTGTAATACATATCTATTTCTTAATTATTAGCTTTTTAAAGGTTATGATTTATATTTTCTTTATTGTTTTATTTGACACAGTGAAAGTCTCTATATTTAATAAATTAAGATTTTTCTTTAATATTTTATCATTTGTTAGTATTGCACAATTATTTTTTTTGGCATAGTTAGTTAAGATTTCATCCGGATGACCATCTTGAGATTTTATAATTTTTATATTTTTATTATTAATAATATCTAAGAATAGTTTATGTTTTTTTGAATCTACTTTTTTTAATTCATTAAGAATAATGTCAAATAATAATATGTCATAATTTCTTTCTTCAAAATAATTTATTAAATCAACTTTTTTTTCTAAGCAATATATTATAGAATTTGTATCAAATAATATTTTCATATAATTATAATTAAATATAATTATTAAATATAGTTATATGACAAATAAATTAAAGGAAATAAAAAACGCGTATGATGGTTCTTCCGAGTTTTATAATTTAAGATATAAGGAAATTCAATTTAAAAAATATAATTTTGCTTTGAATAATATTCAGCTTGAAGGAAAAATTCTTGATTTAGGTGCAGGAACTGGACTTCTTTCAAAATTTATACATAATGACTTAATTTCATTAGATATATCATTTAATATGCTAAATAAATTCAAAGGAAAAAGAATTCAGGCAGATATGTCAAATATACCAATAAAAAAAGAAACATTTGACTATATATTATCTTTTTCAGCATTAATGAATTCAGATAATGTAGAAAGAACTTTGAATGAAATTAAACGAATTTTAAAAAAAGATGGTAAAATTATAATTTCTTATCTTAAAAAATTTGATTATATAGAATTAATAAAAAATAATTTTAAAATTTTAAAACAAAATATAATTGATGAAGACGTTATGTTTATCCTCGAACAAAAAGTTTAAATCGATCTTGACCTTCTAGTTCAATCATTATTCTTTCAATTACTGCTTTTTTAGGACTAGGTACTGAACTAACTCTGCTTTTTATATCTTCAAAAGATTTGAAAGGTTCTAATTCTCTTTCATTTAGTAATTCTTTTGCATGTTTTTTTCCAATTCCCGGAAGAATTTCAAGTTGATGAGATCTTAATGAAATTGGACCAGAATTGTTGAAAAAATTAATGAACTTTTCTTCGTTATTTTCAATTATTTTTTCAATTACAAATCTTAATTCATTTTTCGAAGTTTGAGTTAATTTATCCATTTGTAAACTTCCTTTAATATATGCAACTTTATCTCTTTCACCGTCTCCAATATAGATTTCTTCGTGAGGGTTTATTGAAACATTTGGTTTTGCAACAAGTTCAAGTAAATAAAAATATTCTTTACCAATACATTGAATAATTGGTTCCTTCATATGAAATGGTCGGCTATCGTTTGAATAACCATTTTTTAAAAAATCTAAGACTACGACGTATTCTTCTTTTGCTTTTGTTCTTTTATCTCGTTCCATGTCTTTATTTTAACTTTCATTTGGATTTTAATATTGATAATATTTTATCTGAATTTTCTTTTGAAATTGTAAGTCTATTTCTTACAAGTACTGTTTTTAGTTCAGTTTCATTTTGAGGCATCATATTTATTATTTCAATTATTGTGTCTAAAGTTAATCTAGGTATATCTGACGCTTCAAGTTCCTTAATTAAATTAAGTGTTTTTTCTTTATTAAGATTATTAAATTTTGATGTAAAGTCTCTAATTTTTTGTTGGTTTGGACTTAGTTCACCTGATTTTTCAAGTTCAACTAATAATTCTGAAACTTCGTTTAAACTTAATGGATCTTTCTTTAAAATAACTGGTCTCATTTTGATTTTACTAAATGCACTGCTCTTGAAACTACTGTTTTAAGTTTATTTCCGTCTTTTATTTGCAGAGTATATGCATTTTTACCCTCTTTTGTTAATACTTTTCCAACAAGATTTCTAAATCTTGGATGTGGCATTCCTTTTTGTACTGCCGGTTCTTGTATGATTCTAACTCTATCGCCGATATTAAATTTTTGTAATAATCTAGTTATAGTAACTTTACCTTTTGTTCCAGCTCTTTTTCTTAACTTATATCTGGTATTAGCTCTAAATCCGCCTTTTCTACCAGTTCCGCTTCCTGCCATTCTAAATTCTAGGTAATTTACTTTTTAAATGTTTCGAGAACATATTTTTATTAATATTTTAAAATAATCCGGGAATCTTTGGCATTCCGCCTTTACCAAGTCTTTTTTGCATTCTTGATAATTTTTTTGATTGACCAGTTAAAGTTTTCATCATTTTTTTCATTTGTTTTTGTTGTTTTATTAATTCCCTTAAATCTTCAATTTTTTTACCGGAACCAGAAACAATACGATTGATTCTTGATTCGTTCATCAAAGAAGGATTATTTTTTTCTTCTTTTGTCATTGAATCCATCATCGTTTTCCAATTTTTCATTTTTTCTTGTTGTTGATTAAACATCTCATTAGAAATATTTAATTTACTCATTCCCGGAATTAAATTTGCTATTTGACTTAGAGATCCCATTTTATTCATTGAATCCATTTGGTTATATAGATCGTTGAATGAAAATTCACCCTTCATCATATTTTTCATATTTTTTTCTGCATCTTCTGAATTGATTGCATCTTTTGCTTTCTCAAGTAAGGTTTCAAGATCCCCCATACCCAAAAGTCTAGAAACAAAATTTTTTGGTTTAAATTCTTCAAGATTATCTAATTTTTCTCCGGTACCTATAAATTTTATATTTGAATTTGTTGCTGCAGAAGCAGATAGAGCACCACCTCCTTTGGCAGTACCATCTAATTTTGTAATTATTATTCCAGTTATTCCAACATTTTTTTCAAAACTTTCTGCAATTTTTTTAGCAGATTGACCTATATCTCCAGATAAAACCAATAATTTTTCATTTGCTTTAATTTTTTTATTTAATTCAACAATTTCAGAAGTTAGTTCATCATTTAGAGAGTCTCTACCCGCAGTATCAACCATTATAATTTCATACTTTTTTAATTCATTTTCAAATTTTTCATATATTTTAACAGGATTTCTTTCATCAGGATCACCATAAAAGTCAATTTTTATAGCTTCAGATAATTGTTTTAGTTGAGAATATGCAGCAGGTCTCCAAGTATCCGTTTGGACTAAAGCTATTTTTTTACCACTTTTTTTAAGTCTCTTGGCAAGTTTTCCAGTCGTAGTAGTTTTACCTGCACCAAATAATCCTACCATCATGATTATGGAAGGTTTTTTTGAAGTATCTAGTTCAACGAATTTTGTACCAAGAAGTTTTGTTAATTCTTCATAAACAATATTAATAACATGGTCTCTGGCACTCAATCCTGCTGAAACTTTTTCATTTAATGCTCGTTTCTCAATTGTATTATTCAAAGTTTTTACTAGATCTAGAGAAACATCAGATTGAATTAGTGCTTTTTTAATATTCGAATTTAAGTCTTCGACTGTATTTTTATCTAATTTATTTGATTTCAAATTATCTAAAGATTTTCTTAAAGACTCTGACAATTTGGATAATACCATAAAAATTTTATTTTATACTTATTTTAAAGTATTTGTTTTATTATTTTTTCTTTATCAAAAGAAGTTAGATCTTCATAATTTTGTCCAGAACCAAGATATACAATCGGTTTTTTTGTTTCGTATATAACTGAAAGTATTGATCCTCCAGTTTCTTCAGCATCTGTTTTTGTCATAACAAATCCATCTATACCTATTTCTTCTTCAAAATTTTTTGCTTGCTCAATTGAATCATTTCCGACCATCGAATCAATAACCATTATTGTAAAATCTGGATTAATTTTATTCTTCATTTTCTTAAGTTCATTCATTAAATCTTTGTTTGCTTGATTTCTTCCCGCAGTATCAATTAAAACAAAATCTATATTTTTTGATTTAGCATGATCAACAGCATCATATGCAACTGCAGTCGAATCTGATCCGTAATCATGAGAAATAACTTTAACTCCAAGATTTTTTCCGTGTTCATTTATTTGTTCTATTGCAGCAGCCCTAAAAGTATCTCCTGCAGCTATTACACAGCTTTTTTTATTTTTTAAAATTAAATTAGCTATTTTAGCAATAGTTGTTGTTTTACCCGCACCATTGACTCCAATGAACATAATTTTTGTTGGTTTGTTAGATTTATCAAGAATATTAATTTTATCAACTGATAAAATTTCATCTAAAGATTTTTTTAAAGTAGATTTAATTTCTTTTGATTTATTGTCTTTAATATCTTCAATTAATTTTTCTATAACTGAATATGCAATATTTGAAGTAATTAATGAATCTTCGAGATCATTAATTATTTTTTTTGATTTTGATTCATCAATTTTTTTAACTACATTAAAATTTTCTTTAAATTTATTTAAGCTACTTTTTAATTTTTTAAACATGTTTCTATTTATTTTGAAGATTTAATAACTCTATGTTTTTTTCTTTTTCTATAATTTCAATATCTGATATTCTTTTTGTTAATAATTCAATTAGTTCCTCTTTTGTTTTTTCAACAAGTTTTCCTGATCCTATATTTAATTTGAAAGTCTCATTATTTAGTTTAGTGTCTATATATATCCCGCCACCAATAGGAGATAGAAAATTAAGTTCTTTTTTTAGAGATTTAATTGTTTCAATTAATTCAACAATTTCTATTTTTTGTCTATTAAAGAATTCTAAGTCTTTTTGCAAGTCATTTATTTTTTTATATTTCATTTTATTAATCCAAGACACTCATCAAGTCTTCCTGTTTCGAAACCTGTTGAAATAGAGGAAATTAAAAAACCATTATCATTACAAACTATACCGGAACTAATTATGGGACTTCCTCCAGAAACGCTAGCAATACCTAAATCTATTCCAAAGAATTTTTCAAATTCATTCAGTTTTGATTCTGAAATATTTTGACCGAAAGCTCCGCCCAAATTATTTAATGCACCAAAACTTCCCGGAACTCCCTCAGATATATTTGATTGTATTACTTTTATTTTAAGATTTTTTTCAATAAATTTTAATTCAGTATTCGAATATTCTTCTGCAATAATTCCTTTTGTATCATTACATAATATATTATTTCCAAGTGCAGTTTTATTTGTTTTAAATTTAACAATTTTAGCAATTCCGTTCAATCCCTTTTCTAATTTCTTATATTCATTATCAAAAATTATATCTGGAACAAGTAAAGTATCAGAATTTCCTGCACAAAATATTCCCACAAAAGGAGTCCCATAAATCTTAGTAGTTATTATCGGAACTTTGAGAGTATCGTTTAATATTTTCAATTTTTCTTCAGAAATTTGATCTCCAACAATAGCATAACTATTTGTAGCCAGACAATATAAACCTACGTTCGGATCACCCTTAAAATTAAAGGTATTAATATGTGATTCCATAATTATTTATCTTCAGATTTTGGTTTTGATTTTTTCTTTTCAACTTTTTTATCTTCAGAT
>JAYPKL010000002.1:0-570 GCA_038128845.1 Candidatus Woesearchaeota archaeon
GTAGCGCGCACGACTGATAATCGTGAGGTCGCAGGTTCAAATCCTGTCTGGAACACTTTTTGTTAAAAAAAAAGACTTTTAAACTCAATAATTAAGTAATTTTTATGTCAGATAATTATGATGATAGAGATGAATTAGCAAAAAGAATGGGTTTTGATAGCTGGGAAGCTTTTTTAAATTCTGAAACTAAAGACATTTCTGAAAAAGAAGCTAAAGAAAAATATCATTCATCAAAAAGAGCATTCTCTGAATCAACAAACGATTTTATTATAACAAAAGAAGAACTTGAACGGTTGAATAATTTTAGATCTAAACATACTTTTAGATCTAGACTATCTAAATTTAAAATTGGAAAAAATAATTGGTCTTGGTTAGATGATGAAGAAAACTTAGAAGAAAATATCCAAAATTATATTTCTGAAAAGGGCCTTGAAGGGAAAAGTATAATAAAAGAAGATGCAGCTTTTTATGCTGCAGTTAATAGAAGAGGATTAAACGATTTATTACCTAGAATACACAATAGTGATTGGTCTTGGTTAAATGATGAAGAACATTTAGAAGAAAATATTC
>JAYPKL010000002.1:670-86662 GCA_038128845.1 Candidatus Woesearchaeota archaeon
AATCTTGAAGGAAAAAATATACGTCAAGAAGATTTTAATTTTTATAATGCAGTTCGAAATAGAGGATTAAAAGATTTATTACCTAGAATGCACAATAGTGATTGGTCTTGGTTAAATGATGAAGAACATTTAGAAGAAAATATTCAAAATTATATTTCTGAAAATAATCTTGAAGGAAAAAATATACGTCAAGAAGATTTTAATTTTTATAATGCAGTTCATAGAAGAGGATTAAAAGATTTATTACCTAGAATACACATAAACTATGATATTAATAATTATTCTAAAGAAGAATTAAAAATTTTACAAGATCAAATTTATCAACGATTATCTGAATTAGAAGAAGAATAATCTTCTAAAAATTATTTGATTAAAAAATAATAAAAATAGTCAATTAATGATTATATATGGAAAAATTTTATCTTATTATTGGACTATCTTTTTTAATTTTAATATTGCATTTTTTAAAAATAAATAAAAAAAATTATAGAAAAAAAGACAAGAAAAGAAACTTAAAAGAAAATTTAGAAGTTAAGAAAAAAAGAGATAAAGAAAATTTAGAAAAAAAAGAAAAAAGTTTAAAACAAAACTTAGAAGTTAAAAAATAATAAAAATAGTTAATTAATAATTATATATGGATAAATATGAATGTAATAGTTGTGTAAATAAATATTCAAAATCAAATTTAAGTTGTCCTAAATGTAATTCTGTTTCAAGAAATTCTAAAAATAAAAAAGACTCTACTTTTTTTAGGGAATTTGGTGAATCTATATTTGCTATTGGAATTATTGGTATAATATTAATATTTGGTCTTATAACAGCAATGCTATTTGGATTATTATATCTCTATGTCCTTAGCGGTATGTAATTTACTTATTAAATTAGTATTTTCCGCCGCCGGTTCCAAAATCAACTTGACCTTGATTCCAGAGTCTCATTCTATTATATTTAATTATTCCAAAAAAAACTAGCCAAAATAATATTACGAATTCCATTCTTCACTCAAAAAACTATTTGGATTTTGTTGAACTTCGTCCAGTTTTGTCCAATTATAAGGGTCGGAATATACTTCCAACTCATTAAAATCATTTGTTGATTTATTTTCAAATTGTTTTGATAATATTTTTTCGATTCCTGTTTCATTATATCTCCAGTAATGAATTCGCCATTCTCTTCCATCATATAGCGTAGATTCTTCAGATTCAGTTGTTAAAATGTTTAAATCTTGTAATTGATAGAATACATTTCTATCTTGTGGTTGAAGCATATTATCAATAATTCTGTCTTGATAACCAAAAAATCCAAGAAGATGATCTGCCATATGAAATGCAGATTGAGAATCCATCATTGAGGTTGAATATTGGAGCGTGGATTTTTGAATAATTTCTGCTAAATCGTTTATTTTGTAATATTTGCTCATAAATATGACCATTTTTTAGCCATTATAAGCTTTTCACTTTGAAGTAATAAAATATAATTATAATCACTTAGTTGAATATATTTTATGACGGAGTTAAAAAAAACTATTTCATTTTCAGTATTAGTTTTACTTGCTATTAATGCAATTATTGGAACGGGTATATTTTTTGTTCCGGGGATTGCTGCAAGGATTGCAGGTCCAGCTTCTATAGTTTCTTGGGTGGCGGTTGGTGCACTTTCTCTTTTAGTAGCTGCATGTTTTGCTGAATTGGTTGGAATGTTTCCTAAAGCAGGAGGAGTTTATGAATACACAAAACAAGCTTTTGGAGAATTCGGCGGTTTCATGGTTGGTTGGATATCTTGGATAGTTGCAAATGTTACAATAGCTATGCTTTCTATAGGCTGTCTGGAATATTTGAACGTTTTTATTGATATGTCTGCAATGACAAAAACAATTATAGCTTTACTTATTGTTGCACTTATTAATTTCGTATCATTTAGAGGAATTGACTTATCTGTAAAAGTATTATTATTTTTCTCTATTGTAACAATTATGAGCCTTTGGACGTTAATGTCTTGGGGTATTTATTATTTTGATGTAAGTAAGTTACAATTTTTAGACATATTTCCAAAAGTTAGTTTAATCATTGCGATGGTTTACATATTAGAAACTTTCTTTGGTTGGGAAACTGTTGCAAATTTAGCTGAAGAAACTAAAGATGCACAACATGTTATTCCAAAAGTTATGATGATTGGAACATTATGTGTTATAATTTTAGCAATCGGAGTAGTATCTGTGGCGTTAGGAGCAGTAGATTATCAAATACTTGCTGAATCAACAGCACCATTAACTGAAGTTGCAAATAGAATAATGGGAACAACAGGAGGATTAATTATAACTGGTTTAATTTTCTTAAACATATTTGGTGGTGCGGCAGCATGGATTATTACAGCACCTAGATTAATTTTTGCATTGGCAAGAGACGGTCTTTTACCAAACTCTCTTGGAAAAGTACATCCAAAATATCAAACACCATATATGGCAATTTTATTACAAGCGATTTTAAGTAGTTTAATTATTTTATCGGGATCATATCAACTTCTTCTAGAAATGATACTTCCTCTTGCAATATTTATGTATTCTATGGTTGCTGTATCTGTAACAATTCTTAGATTTACAGAACCAAATCTTGAAAGAACATTCAAAGTACCTTTCGGTAAAGTATTACCAGTGTTTGCAGGACTATCTCTAATGTTTTTAATGGGTGGAATCGAACATGCCGGAG
This sequence comes from Candidatus Woesearchaeota archaeon, assembly GCA_038128845.1. Taxonomy (GTDB): domain Archaea; phylum Nanobdellota; class Nanobdellia; order UBA10117; family ARS21; genus ARS21. Next base: position 3,376 of record JAYPKL010000002.1, read on the forward strand.
AAACAATTGCAACTGGAGCAATGTTCGCATTCTTAGGAGTACCTTTATACTTAATGAAATCTGTTGAAAACAAACCTTTAATTGTTGAAAGATTACTTAATTATTCTTCATTTTTAAGAAGAGTCACTTACAGTATTTTTGTTAAAAGAAATACTCATAAACATATAATAGCATTCTTTGGAGATTTTAAAAATGCAAAAATTCTAAACATGTCAGCAAGTTCAGGTTATTTAGCAAAAGATCTATCTGATATTGTTGGACCTAAAGGAAAAGTTATTGCAACAGATGTTTCTCTTAAAGATCTAAAAAATGCAAATAAACTTGCAAAGAAACATAATTTAACAAACATAGAATTTTATCAAGAAGATGTAGAAAATAGACATAATTTGCATCATAAAATCACAAATATTCATGGAGTTGCTTCGATTGGTTTATTAGGTTATACTCCTGAACCAGAAAAATTCATTGAAGCTCTTAGTAAAAGAGTTGTAAAAAGAGGAAGAGTATATTTCATAGATTATGATAGAGTATTTAAATTCTTTAAAGCACCAGAATGGTTAAGAGATAAAGAAAAAACATTGAACATGTTTAGAAAACATGGATTCCAAATAAATTATGAAATAGACAGAGGCTTATTTTGGAACACTGTACATATTTCTGGTTTTAAATATAAGTAATGTTTTTAATTATTTATTCTAAACTATAATATGATAAAATTTGATAAAATCCCTGATAATCATAAAATAACTAAAAAGTGGATGAAGAATTGGGAAAAAAATAAGACTTACAAATTTGATGAAAATTCAAAAAAACCAATTTATTCAATAGATACACCTCCTCCGACAGTTTCCGGAAGAATGCACATTGGTCATGCTTTCTCTTATACTCAGACCGATTTTATTGCAAGATACAAAAGAATGATGGGTTACAATGTCTATTATCCGTTTGGAACTGATGACAACGGCTTAGCTACCGAAAAATTAATACAAAAAGAAACAGGTAAATCTCCTAAATCAATGAACAGATCGGAATATATCAAATTATGTTTATCTACTTTAAAGAAATTGAAAAAACCATTTATTCAGGATTGGAAAAACATGGGTATAAGTTGTGACTTTAATTATTCTTTTTCTTCAATTGATGATCATGCAAGGAAGATTGCTCAAAAAACATTTATTGAATTATATAATCAAAAGCGAGCTTACCGAATGGAATCTCCGGTTCTCTGGGACATAGTTTTCCAATCGGCTGTTGCTCAAGCAGAATTAGAAGGATCTGAAAGAAATACTACATTTAATGAGATAGAATTTCAAACAGAATCCGGATATAAATTTAATATTGCCACAACTCGTCCAGAATTACTTGGTGCATGTGTTGCTGTAATGGTTAATCCCGCCGATAAAAGATTTTCAAAATTTATCGGACAAAATGTTATAACTCCAATTTATGAATCAAATGTTCCTATTATTGCAGATAAGAGAGTAGATATAGAAAAAGGAACTGGCGCAGTAATGTGCTGTACTTTTGGTGATCAGACAGATATAGAATGGTATAAAGAACACAAATTGCCTTTGAAAATGATAATAAATAAGTCTGGAAAAATGAATGAATTATCTGGTAAATATAATGGCTTATCAATAATTGATGCAAGAAAAGAAATTATTGATGATTTAAAAAAATTGAATTTGATTAAAAGTCAAACAAAGAAAAAACAAATTGTTCAGTTAGGAGAAAGATCTAAACAGCCGATAGAAATTATAAATTCGAAACAATGGTACATTAAATATTTAGATAAAAAAAATAAATTTCATAGTTTGAATAAAAAATTAAATTGGTATCCTTCCTTTATGTCAAACCGATTAAAAAATTGGATAGATGGGATTGGATGGGATTGGTCAATAGCAAGACAAAGAAATTTTGGTGTACCAATACCTGTTTGGTATACAGAATCGGGAGAAGTTGTACTTCCTGAGATGAATGAATTACCGATTGATCCAATAAAACAAAGACCAAAGAGGATATCAAAATCTGTTAAATTAATTCCTGAAAAAGATGTATTTGACACTTGGTTTACTTCATCAAGTACACCTGAAATTTATAGAGAGTTAATATCCAAAAAAAGTCTAAAAGATAAAATAACTATTTTTGATTTGAGGCCTATGGCACACGACATAATTAATAATTGGCTATTCTATACTATGTCAAAAAATAATTTACTTTATAATATTCTGGCTTGGAAAAATGCTACAATATCTGGACACGTACAAGATCCAAATGGTAAAAAAATGTCTAAATCAATTGGAAATATAATTGAACCACAAAAAATGATAGATAAATTTAACGTTGATGCATTAAGATATTTTGCAGGATCTAAAAAATTAGGTGATGACGCACCATTCCAAGAAAAAGAATTAAAGACTGGGGTAAAATTAATTAATAAATTATGGAATACATGTAAATTTATTTATTCTGAAAATAAAATTCCTTCATCAAATAAAAATTTAGAAATAGAAGATAAATGGATAATGTCCAGATTTGAAATTGCATATAAAAATTATATTAAAAACTTTGATAATTATGAATCAAAATTTGCACTAGAATCTATTGAACAATTTTTCTATAAAGATTTTTGTGACTTTTATTTAGAAATGATAAAAGGAAGAATTTATTCAAATGATAAATCAAAAATCTCTGCGCTATATACTGCAAATTTAATTTTTCAAAATTCATTAAAATTATTTGCACCGTTTATTCCCTTTATTACAGAAGAATTATATTCAAAAATAAATAAATCCGAATCAATTCATTTAGAAAATATATCTAAACTTAAAACAACTTCCTATACTGAAGAATTGAAATTGGGAGAATTGGCTAAAGAATATATTACAAAGATTAGAAAATTAAAACAAGATAATCAAATAAAACTAGGAGAATATATTGAATCAATAACAATTTCCTCACATAAAACAAAAGATATTCAAAAAATATCTGAAATTTTATGTAGAACTGCTCGAGTAAATGAAATTAAACTAACTACTGGAAAAGAAAATTTATTTCTTAATTGATTTTTTTCCATGCTTTGAATAAAATAAAAAGTGAAATTTATGGTGTTTCTTATTTTTCTTTGTTAAAGGATGTTCAAAAAATATAGCTGCTCTTATTATTCTAGGAAATTTAGTAATATTATTATAAATCGCTAGAATTCTACTTGATCTGCCGGATAACTCTGCTTCTTGTACAATTAATCTGGCTCCGGCAGTTACACCTTTAAACTCGTGTGCAGCTGTTTGAGTAACTTTAATTGATTCTTCAGCAGGTAAAACTTTTGTTATTAAATAAGCCTCTTCAAATAGTCTAAAAATTAACATGAAAGGAAATATGGCCAATATTTCTAACCAATAACTTTTGAAATAAGCTTTCTTATTAGTAGCTCTCCTATATTTGAATATTAAATCAAAACCTAAAACAAAAGTTATTAGAAAAAATTCAAAAAATATAATTAAATCTTCATAATAATACAATTCTTTGTTATAAAATAATGTTGCAATAAAATGTAAGATAATAAACGCCAAAGAATAAGGTACTAACTTATCTATAATAACTTCCAGCTTTATATGTTTCATATTAATATAATTATTTTTTGTTTAAATTGTTTTTGAACAAAAGCCTTATAATTATTCTACCTAATTATTTTTATGAACGAAAAAGAAAAATTTGAATTAAGTATAAAATTGAAGGAACTATCCGAATTCAAGGCAAGACATACGGAGCTAGTTTCTGTATATATTCCGGCAGATTTTGATATTCAGAAAGTTATTAATCAATTATCTGAAGAACTGAGTTTAGCAAGAAATATTAAGTCATCTTCAACAAGAAAAAATGTTATGGATGCTCTTGAAAAAATGATAAGAGGTCTTAAAGATTTTAATAAAACTCCCGAAAACGGACTTGCAGCTTTTGCAGGTAACGTTTCTGCAAGAGAAGGACATAGCGATGTTCAATTTTGGTCAATTATTCCTCCGGAAAAAATGCAAATTCGGAAATATAGATGTGATCAAAAATTTTTACTTGAACCTCTTGAAGAGTACTTAGAAGATAGTGAATCTTATGGATTGGTTCTATTAGATAGAAGAGAGGCACAAGTTGCAGTACTAAAAGGTAAAACAATTAATACAATTTATACAGACACATCCGCAGTTCCAGGTAAATACAAGGCAGGTGGTCAATCTGCAGCAAGATTTGCAAGAGTTAGAGAAAATTTAGCAAGAGCCTTTTATCAAAAAGTTGCAGATGTAGTTAATAATGAGTTTTCAACATCTGCTATTGACGTTAAAGGTATAATTATTGGTGGGCCTGGACCTTCAAAAGAAGAATTCTATAATGAAAATTTTTTAACACAAGAAATTAAGAAAAAAGTAATTACTGTTGTTGATATTGGCTATTCTGGTGATCAAGGTATTAATGAACTTCTTGAAAAATCTAGAGATATTCTTGCTAATGAAGCAATAATTAAAGAAAAGAAACAAACAGAGAGATTTTTTAACATACTTGGAAAAACACCAAACTTAGCAACCTATGGAAAACATGTAGAAAAAGCCATGGAAATGGGTGCAGTAGATACATTACTAATTTGTGACTATCATGAAAATGATGAAATTAAAAGACTGGGTAATCTATGTGAAAATCAAGGTGGTGAATGGATGATTATTGATTCAACATCAAGAGACGGTGAAACATTGAGAGGGTTGGGCGGAATTGGTGCAATTCTTCGATATAAACTAACTTTTAAATAATAAATTATAACTTTTATATGATTTCAAAATCTAAGATAGAAAATTATCTTCCAAACAAAGATATAAGGATTTCAAAAGAGTATATTGATAAATTAAATGATGAAATTAAAGAAATAATAGTTGAAAAATTAAATAATTCATATAAATATGCTAAATATAACGGAAGAATAACTCTAAAAAAAGAAGATTTGAAATAAGATAAACCTTTTAAATCTCTCTTTCTATCAATTTTTATGTCAGACGTTTCTATGAGCGAAATAGGTAAAATGAAAGTAGGTCGATATATTGTTCTTGACGGACAACCGTGTCAAATTACTTCGATGCAAAAATCAGCACCAGGTAAGCATGGTCATGCAAAATATCGAGTAGATGCTAAAAATATATTTACTGGAAATAAATCTAATGTAGTTATGACTGCACATTCTCATGTTGAAGTTCCAAATTTAAAGAAACAAAATGCACAAGTATTATCGGTAACAGATAACATGGCTCAAATAATGGATATGGAAACATATGAAACATTCGATATTGAAATACCCGAAGAATTAGAAGGTCAAGTTGCTTCTGGCAATGTTGTAATGTACTGGGAAATAATGGGAAAAAGAGTCCTTAAACAAATTGTATCATGAAAATAAAAGAAGCTGAAGTCAGATTATTTAATAGAGTATTTATTTGCCGTAAATGTAATGCTAAAGTTAGGTCTAGTCCTAACAGAATTAAAGAAAAACTTATTGTTTGTCCAAAATGCCAAAGCAGAGCATTTAGAGCAAAAGTTAAAGAAAAGAGAGTTGCTAAGTAAATACTTAAACTTTTTAAATTAAATTGGGGAACTATTATATGCTTCCTGAAATGAATATTGGATTAATTGGTCATGTAGATCATGGTAAAACTACTTTAACTTCTGCATTATCAGGAAAATGGACTGATACTCATTCTGAAGAACTTAAAAGGGGAATTACAATAAAATTAGGATATGCTGATATATCAATATATTCCGATGGTAAAACTTTTACAACACAAGAAAAAAATAAGTCTGGTAAAAAAAATAAATTAATAAGAAAAATATCTTTAATTGACGCTCCCGGACATGAAACTTTGATGGCAGTAATGATGTCAGGTGCAGCAATTATGAATGGTGCAATACTCATGGTTGCAGCAAATGAAGAATGTCCTCAACCTCAAACTGTTGAACATCTTACAGTTCTAAAAATACTTGGAATAAAAAATATAATCGTAGTACAAAATAAAGTTGATTTAGTTTCAGAAAAAGATGCTTTAAAAAATTATAATCAAATTAAATCGTTTGTTAAAAAAACACTTGGATTTGAAGTTCCAATAATTCCTCTTAGTGCTCAGAGAAATGTTAATATAGACATATTACTGGAAGCAATTGAAAACTTTTTACCAACACCAAAAACACTTGAAAAGGAAGAATTAAAGTTTACAATTGCTCGTTCATTTGATATAAATAAACCGGGAACAGAAATTCAAAAAATGACTGGAGGTATACTTGGTGGAACAATTAATTCTGGTAAACTAAAGATAAATCAAGAAATATTAATCTCTCCTGGTCTAAAGGAGGATAATAAAGGAGTAATTTCATGGAAACCAATAAAAACAAAAATAACAAACATTGTATCTGGAAGCGAATCTGTTAAAGAGAAGGGTCCAGGAGGATCTATTGCAATTGAAACTGAACTTGATCCAAGTTTATCAAAAACAGATAGTTTAGTTGGTAATATTGTTACAACAGTAAGTCAAGCTCCAAAAATTTTAAGAGACTTGAACTTGAAAACAAATTTATTTGAAAATGTTCTTGGAACAAAAGAATCAATAAAAATAAAACCGATTCAACCCAAAGAAATATTAGTTATTACTTCCGGAACTGCAACAACATGGGGTGTATGTTCCGTTACAAAAAAAGGAGTTTCTATAAACTTGAAAAAAGATATTGCTGCAGACAAGGGTGATGTTGTATCTATCTCAAGAAAATTTGGCGCAAGATGGCATCTTATTGGATATGGAGAAATTTTATAAGTTAATAGTATTATTATAATTATGAAAATTAAAAAAAATCACTTAAAAATTATTTTTATTATATTTCTTCTAACTTGTTCATTATTATATTTTACTACCAAAGAAGATCCATATAAAACTTCACTAGCACAATATATGACAGAAAATAATGATGAAATGTACGGTGCCTTCTGGTGTGGAGCTTGTGCAAAACAAAAAGAAATCTTTGGTAATTCATTTAAACATATAAATTACATTGAATGTGATGAGCGAGGGAAAGATGCTCAACCTGAAAAGTGTAAAATAAATAATGTAGAGGCGTATCCTACTTGGATTATTAATGGTGAAAAAATTGTGGGTGTAAAAACAATAGAAGAATTAGCATCTTTATCAGGCTTTAATGAAAATTAAAACAATTGGTATTTCCACAGCAAAGTATAGAATTTTTAATTCCGGAGCAGAAAAAGCACCATATATGATAAGAGATTTGATTAACGGATCTTTTGAAATATATAATTTTGAAGAAGAAAAATCTCAAATACAAATAAATAATAAAATAACTAAAATATACAAAAAATATCTAAATGAAAATATATTAACAATTGGAGGAGATCATTCTATAACATATCCGATACTTAGAAGTCAAGAAAAAAAATTCGATGTATTTTGGTTTGATGCTCATCCGGATACATATGATAATTATAAAGGAAAATACAGTCATGCAACAGTATTGAAAAGAGTTTCCGAATTACCAAATTGTAATAAAGTTTACTTAATTGGACACAGAGTTGAAGAAAAACCTGAAAAAATATTTTTAGATGAAAGTAAAAAAGTTATTAGAACTGATTATAAAAACCTAAATAAAATTAAATCAGATAATTATTATATCTCTCTGGATTTAGATGTTTTAGATCCTTCTGTTATGCCTTCAGTTGATCACGCATTACCCAACGGAATGAGTTATGAAGATTTAATTAAATCATTAGATATACTAATTAAACCATCTTTATTTGGTATGGATGTTGTAGAATTTGTACCGGATAATGACTCAACTGGAAAAAGTGAAAAAATTATAAAAAAACTTTTTAGTTACCTTAATAAAAAATTATGAATATAATTCATATGAAAAAAGCTCTAATAACGGGTGGAAGTTCAGGATTAGGTTATGAATTAGTAAAAATACTAAATTCAGAATATAATTTTACGAATATTTCTAGAACTAATTGCGATATTGCCGAACAAAACATATTATTGGATTTGAGTAATTCTAAAAAATTAGATACATTATTGGAAGAAATAGATTATGGTTATGATTTAGTTGTACTAAATGCAGGAGTATTACATTGGAAAAAACTGGGTGATTTTTCAAATAAAGAAATATTAGATGATTTTAATATAAATATAATAAGTCAAATAAAAATTCTAAATAAAATAATAAAAAAATTAGAAAAAAAAGAAGCAACTATTATAATAGTTGGATCTGTTGCATCTTTCTATCCAATCCATGAAAAAGGTTCTGTTTATATCTCAACAAAGTCTGGAGTTAGAAGTTTAATTGATTCTATAATAAAAGATCATCCTAAAATTAGAACAATCGGAGTTCATCCTCGAGGTTTTACATCTTCTTTGCATAAAAAAAGTGGAACGAAAAGAAAAAATAAAAATAGACCATCTTCAAAAAATATTGCAGAAAAAATTATTGATATTCTAAAAAATAGTAATGATAATACCAACATTATATTGGATTAATATTATATACTATAGAATACATAAAAATTATGGCAATAAATACTCTGATTATGGGTGCAGCCGGAAGAGATTTTCATAATTTTTTAACATACTTCAAAAACAATAAAATGTATAATGTAAAATGTTTTACTGCAAATCAAATACCAGGTATATCTGGTAAAAAATTTCCCAAAGAATTATCCGGATCATTATATAAAACTGGAATTAGTATTTATGATGAAAAAGATTTACCTAAATTAATAATATCAAAAAAAATTGAATTATGTGTTTTATCATATTCGGATCTTTCTAATTCTGAAGTAATGAATAAAGTTGCATATATTCAAAGTCTTGGATGTGATTTTATGCTATTAGGTCCAAATTCAACTCAAATTAAATCCAAGAGACCAATAATATCGGTTACTGCAGTAAGGACGGGATGTGGAAAATCTCAAGTAACAAGTCATATTTCAAAATTACTTCAAGACAAAAAAATAAAACATTCCATTATACGACACCCTATGCCTTACGGAATATTAAAAAATCAAATATACCAAAAATTTGAAAATTTATCTGATCTTAATAAATATGAATTAACAATAGAAGAAAGAGAAGAATTTGAAAAGCATTTAGAAAATGGAGCCATAGTTTATTGTGGAATTGATTATGATAAAATAATTAAAGATGCGGAAAAAAATTCTTCTATAATCATCTGGGACGGTGGCAATAATGATTTTGAATTTTATAAATCTGATTTAAAAATAGTTGTTTTAGATCCTTTGAGAGAAAATAATGAATTAAACTATTATCCGGGACTAACGAATTTGATAAGAGCAGATATAGCCATAATAAATAAAATAAATAGTTCAAATAAAAAACAAATTAATAATTGTATAAATAATATTAAAAAAAATAATAAAAATTGTAAAATTATTTTAACAGAGTCAATTTATGAACTTCCAAAAACTAATAAAAAAAATATACTTGTTATTGAAGATGGTCCTACTACAACTCACGGTAATATGAATTATGGTGTTGCATTTTTAGCAGCAAAAAAATTAAATAAAAAAATAATAAATCCAAAAAAATTTGCTACCGGATATTACAAAGAAGTTTATAAAAAATATAATAATTTAGAAAATATAATTCCTGCAATAGGTTATAGTAAAAATCAAATTATAGATCTTAAGAATATTATTAATAAAATAAAACCGGAAGCAATATTTTCTGGATCTCCAATAAACATTAAAAAATTATTAAATTTAAATTATGAAGTTTTTGATATAAATTATAAAATAAGAGATAAAAACAACTTAATTAAAAAAAATATTTATTCTTTTATTCGACGATAAGAAGGTCTATCTGAATTTATTTGTGGAAAAATCTTTATTTCGTTTATAAAATTATTATTTTCTATTCTGCTAAGTAATTTTTCTAAATGACTTTCTCCTTCAATTGATAACTCATTTTCTCCCTTTATAAATTCTGCAGTATAGTTGTTAATTTCTGAATCTAAATTTGGACGAATAATAACTTTTCCTAAAAGTTCTTTCTCCATATCCAGAGATTCGTATAATCTTGAACTCCATTCTGAAAAATATTTAGAAATTAAATTATTACCATTTGGATTATAGAATACATTAGCCTCAGTAAATTGTTCATTTGAACGAGGTGGTTTTCCAGATATAATTGGTTTAACTTCAAATTTAAATCCTTTAATTAAACTTCTCCAAATTTTACTTTGAGTTTTATCTCCAATTTGGTGTAATTGATATGCTGTTAATGACATCTTATTTTCTATACAAAAATATTTTTAAAACTTATTTTATGTATTTTTTTTAATACGATCTAATGCTTTTACAATATTATCTTTGGATGTTGCATAACTCATTCTAATATGATTTTCTCCTGATTTTCCAAATTCTGTTCCAGGAATAGTTACAATTTTTTTATTTTTTAGTAAATTATCAGAGAATTTTTTAGAATTTGATCTTATATTTGGAAAAACATAAAATGCACCTTGTGGCATTAAAGTCTTGTAACCAATTTTATTTAAACCATTAGTAATCAAGTTTCTTCTTCTATTATATTCAATTAACATTTTTTTTGTATATGCTCTTCCATAATCTAATGCATATTCTGCCATATATTGTGAAATAGTTGGTGCAGAAATTGTTGTGTTAATATGCGTTTCAGTCATCTCTTTAATTATATTACTTGGTCCAACTGCATAACCCACTCTAAAGCCGCACATTGCATGAGATTTGGAAAAAGATCTAAGAGTAATGGCATGTTGTTTCATCCCATTTAATTTAGCAAATGAATTAAATTTGTTATTATCATATATAAGATCCACATAACATTCATCTGACATAACGAATAAATTATTTTCAACAACTAAGTCAGATAACTCTTCTAACATTTTTTTTGAGTAAATCATTCCAGTGGGGTTAGAAGGATTACATAAAATTATACCTTTGGTTCTCTTTGTTATAGTTTTTCTTATATCTTCCACATTTAAGTCAAAATTATTTTCCATTTTTGATCCCACTTCTTTTACTTTTCCATTCAAGAATTGTATAGTTGGTATATATCCCATGTAACTTGGAGTGGGTAAAATTACTTCATCGTTAGGATCTATTGTTGAAATCAAACCCAACATTAGCGCTTCTTGTGATCCCGATGTAACAACAACATTATTTGTATTATAATTCAAATTGTAGTTTTTTGATAGATCTTCAACAATCTTTTTTTTCAAACTTTCTCTACCACCGGGTGGAGAATAATGAGTCGAGTAACCTTTTGATAATAATTTGCTTCCGTAATCTAAAATTCTTTTACTTGTTTTGAAGTCGGGTTCACCTGGACCTAAAGAAATAACACTTTTATCTTCTACTGATCTTTTAAGATAAGATCCTACTATACCATGACGCATATTCTTTTCACGTTTTGAAAGTATAATCTTACTCATAATAGAATTATAGTTTGTAATATATAAGTTATTTCTTAACTAATTCATAAGAACCAAGGCCAATTAAAGTAAGTAAGAATCCGCCCATTAATATTTCGTGAGATAAGTACATCAAGAAAAATCCTGAACTTAATATTCCAAAAACTGCAGGAATTGGTATATTATTGTAGCTGAGTGGAACTCTAAATCCTTTGCTTATTTTTTTCTCTTTTTTACGTTTCATAATTAATGAATAGTTAACTAAAATAAAAGTTAAAAAAATTGTAAAGTTTGTCAGTTCTGCGATCTTGCCTATGTCTTCAATTAACAAAAATAACGATGTTAGAATAAAAACGGTCAGTACAGAATTTGCCGGAGTTTTTCTAGTTTTAGAAACTTTTGATAAAAATTTTAGTTTTTTATAATATTTTGAAATTCCATATAGTTGTCTAGATCCTCCAATTAGAATTATTAAAACAGTGTTACCGGTTGAAAATAATGCTATAATTGAAAGAATAAGAAATGCTTTTGAACCCATTACAATAGCTGCTGCATCTGCAAGTGGTGAAGAAGAAGCCGCTAATTGATCCCACGGCATAATCGATACAGCAGATATTGCTACTAGAATATAAATTATAGTTGATATGATTATTGAATAAATAATTGCCTTTGGAATAACTTTAGAAGGATTTATTGTTTCTTCACTCAATTTGGCAATACTTTCAAATCCAATATAAGCAAAAAATACTAATGATGCTGCAGAAAATATATTTGAAAATCCTTGAGAAAAATCAAAATAATTTACATTACCAAGATAGTTATATCCTAATGCTATTATAATTAGTAATCCAATTGTTTCCAATATAGTAAAAAATATGTTGGCCCAAGCTGCTTGCTTTATATCATAATAACTCAGAAAAGAGAAAATAGAAATTAAAATAAATGCAATTAAAATTGGTTTAATCGCAACACCAATTAATTTTAGAAAATATCCTGAAAATCCTATTGCTACTGCGCTTGCAGAAATTATTGATGTTGAAACAATAAGCCAACCCGTTAAATAAGCTAATCTATCTGAAAAAAAAGATTTTACAAAAGAATATTCTGCAGAGTCATTTGATTTACCTGATGTAAATTCAGCATAACTCATTCCGGTAAAAATTGCAATTAAACTTGCTAATAAAAAACTTAACCATACTGCATTACCTGCAACACCAGATGCAACACCTATCAAAACATAAATTCCGGCACCCAAAATTATTCCGATACCCATTAATGTTGTTTCTAACAAACCTAATGATCTTTTTAACTCAGACATAATTATTATGTCAATTTTATTTTATAAATTATATAGATGAAATATCTAAATCTCTTATTAAGGCAGAAGGAACTTCGGCAGGTATACTTGATTCCCAGTTAACAATTGATTCTTTCTTATTCGACATTTCTTCAATATTTTTTAATACGTCTAACATATTTCCAGAAATTCTAATATCTTTAACAGAATTAATTATTTTTCCATCTTTAACTACAAATATTGCATCTCTTGGAAGTAATGAAAAATCTCCAGTCATATAATTTTGATATCGATGATACCAAGAATTTGTTATTATTAATCCGTTATCCATATTTGAAATTAATTTATCTGTTGATTTTTTTCCAATTGGTACAACTAAATTTGTTGGGCTGACAGATAATATATTTGAATTTCCTGTTGCTTTCAAATCATATTTCAAATTATGTGATGTAGTTGTAAGATAATTCTTCAATATACCCGAACCAATTATTTCTGTAGGTTTTGTAGGTCGTCCTTCATAATCAAAAGGTATTGAACCAAATCCATTATTTAAATTTCCAACATCGTATAACGAGAAATTTTTTGATGAAAGGGAATTATCTTTTTTATTTGACAAAAATGAAAATCCTGCTAAAACATTATCATAACAAGCAGATCTTCCAACTTCATTTATCAAATTAGCAAATGACATTGGATAAAATACACAATCATATTTTCCAGATTTTAATTTTTCAGGATAAATTGCTTCTTTAGCTTCATTAACTGCTTCAAGTATTACCGGTCTATAATTAAAATTTTTCTTTGAAGTTGAAATCTTAACTTTGTGAGAAGATGCATCTTCTTTCATTATTCTAGTTGATAAATTAATATTTGAATAATTATAAGATCCTTCAAAACCTTCTGATGTAATTTTTTCTACAGTTCCCCATCCGTGTTCTAAAACTCCTCCGACTCTATCTGCACCTTTTTGTAAAGAAAGATCAATAACATCTCTCAATATACTTGATACATTTAGATTTTTTATATCTGGATCGTAAATTGATTTAATTTCTTTGAACTTTTTATTTTCATTATAAATGCCCAAATAATTTTCATTAACTGGATTGTTTTTTGTAAAATTTATTAGATTCTTAATTTGTGACTTTACATCATTATTGATATTTATATCTGTATTTCCTACTTTGTAACCATTGCCCGATTTCATTGCAATAAAAACATCATAAGAATCTTGGTTCCAATTTTTATTTATTACAACATTATTATTGGCAATTTTTGATTGATTCGAAGTTCCGTTATTTCTTGTAATAACATAATGATCAACATTTCCTTCAATTATTTTTCGAATTTCTTGAATCATCTGTGCTTAATTCCTCTCAATAATAAACTTGGACCGCCCATTGAAACAGGTACTCCTTGCATTGGTTGACCTTTACCGCATGTAGCAGATGTTAAACCATATGAAGCTTTATTTCCCACTCCGTCAACTGACGTCCACAACTTTAATGTATCAACTTCAAGATCCGGAAATAATAATGGATGTTTAATCTCTCCATTTTCTATTAAATATGCTTCACTGCCTTTTGCTTTGAAATTATATCTTTTATCATCAATATTCCATTCCATAAAATTTTTCATATAAATTCCTTTTTTTACATCTTTAATTAAACTAGATTCTGATGCTTTACCGGGTTTTACAAACGTATTAGACATTCTAATTAATGGTTCATTTGAATTATTATCAATTCTTGCAGATGCATTTGATTTAACTCCGAATTGTTTTGCAGTTTGCCGGTCATGATAAAATTCATTTATCAATCCGTCTTTTACTAAAACTCTGTTTCTGGCTTTTTGACCTTCTTCATCATATAAATAATAACCAGCAACATTTTCAATTGTTGGATCATCATATATGGTTACATAATCTGAACCGACTCTTTGACCCATCATATCTTTTTTGATAAAGGATTCTCCTGCTTGTGCAGATTCTCTTCCTAAAATTCTATCTGCTTCATAAGGATGACCAACAGATTCATGGACCATTATTCCTGCAACTTCGCTGCCAATAACATAATCATAAACTCCTGATTTAACTTTTTTAGCAGTCTTCAAGTTGGTTGTTATAGTGTCGACTTCTCCAGAAATTACTTTATCTAATTTCCAATTATCAAAAATATCCCAACCGCCTACGCCGTTATAAAAATTCATTCTTTGTGCAGTCTTACTATTTGATTTGCATGTTAAAAAATAAAAAAAATCAATATATGGAATTGTAGAATTAATTGATGTGCCTTCGGTATTCATATATGATTTTTTAATTAAATTTGTACTTAAAGATATATTTGAATTTAGAACATTGTCTCCTTTCAAATTAGAGATTATAGGTTTTAATCTATTGATATAGGAGTCAATATCTGAAAAATTAATTTTTGTTTTTTGTTTAACTGTATAATTTTTTTTATTAACTTCTCCCTCTGCTAATTCAATATCGTTTCTATTTATTGAATTTACAGATTTTACTAATTTAACTTGATCTTTTATTTTTTTTGTAATAAATTGATTTGAGAAATCGCTATTAATGAAAACTGATGACATTGAATTTCCAATTTTAAATCTTACATACAAAGATTTATCTGATCCAATAAAATTGTTCGAAAGTACATTATTTTCATAACTTATACCCGATCCATTTGATTCAACAAATCTTGCTTCGGCCCATTCAACACCTAATTCATTACATAGATTAATTGAGAACTTCAAAAGATCATCCATAGATATATTGTAGGGAAATAAATATAAAATAGTTGTTATCAAAAAGTAACTAATAATCTATTTATTATAACAAACACTATTTTTATATGACTGTTCAAAATTTGACCATAAAAGGAAAATTTAATGAAAATTATATCAAATCAACCATATTAGATATATATCTTAAATGGAAAATACCCGACAATATTGAAGAGATTCTTATAATTGATGATAAAAAACATTTCTCTGCAATATCTAGAAGAATCCCGAAACACCTAAGAAAAGAGTTTAAAGAAACTTATATGAATGACCCAACTTCATTATCGATAACTGCAGGTAATTTTGATTTAATTATTATATCTATTACTCAACCAAATGAACAATATCTTAAGAAAAACAAGAAGGCACTAGAAGGACTTATAGCACATGAATTAATGCATATTGAATTAAGACGTATGGGTCTTGATTTAGATATTGAAAATATTGGTCAAAGAGTATTTCAGAAGTTTATTAAAAAAAATCTAAATCGTTCTCAATCAATAAAATACAAACATGTATTTGAAGAAATAAAAAATCAATGTAGCTATGTTCTAAAAGATATAGTTACAAATGCAAATTTAATTGAAATAGGATTTGGAGACGAAATGTTTGAAGATTATTATCAATATTATATTAATCAAAAAACTCTGAAAACTGCTAACTTGAATATTAGTGCAGTTAAAAATTCGAATCTTTGTTCAACTGTGTCTAAGAAAAAATGTAAAGAACTTTATGAAAAACAATTAGGAGTTGATGTTGGAACAAGTATTCTTTTTGAACTTAGTTTGTTACCAGTCATAATACCTTACGGAAAAAAATGGATAAACACAAAAGAAAGAAAAATTAAACATTTAATCAATTTTATTGGAGACAATTACGAAATATTAGTAAGCGATATTGCTAAAGATGCTGATAGACTTATTAAAAAAAGCTTTACTTCAAAATTTGATAAAAAATACTTTGAATATTTCTTTGAATATTTTTTCAAAATGGCACATAAAAAAATGCTAATTGACCAATAAATAACGAATAAATTTATTAATTAAGTCAATTTTATTGAATATGGCAAGTGTAACAATCTATACTACTAATGTGTGTCCCTGGTGTCACAAAGCAAAAGACTTTTTTGATGAAAATGGAATTAAATACTCTGAAAAAAATGTACAACAAAATAGAGAGTATCAAGCAGAATTACTGGAAAAATCTGGTCAACTAGGTGTACCTGTAATAACCGTTGATGATGAAACTGTTATCGGTTTCAATAAAGAAAGATTAAAGAAGATATTAGACTTATAATACTATGGCCAATCCTTTTGATCAAGCAAAGAAGCAAATCTCTTCTGCATCTAAATTATTAAAATTAGATTCAGAAACTACTGCTAAATTAATGATTCCAGATAATTTTCATTCATTCTGGGTCAGAATAAGACTTGATAATGGACGAAGAGCAAGATTTAGAGGTTTTAGATCTCAATATAATAATGCATTAGGCCCTTACAAAGGAGGAATTAGATTCCATCCTGAAGAAACTGCAGACACTGTACTTGCTCTATCTGCATGGATGACTTGGAAATGTTCTCTTGCCGGAATACCTTATGGTGGCGGAAAAGGCGGAATTATTTGTAATCCCAAAGAATTATCTAAATCAGAACTTGAAAGACTTTCAAAAGAATATTCAAGAAAAATTTCAAAATTTATTGGAGTAGATCGAGATATACCTGCTCCTGACGTTTACACAAATCCTCAAATAATGTCTTGGATGTTAGAAGCTTATGAACAAAAAATGAATATTTCTTCTCCAGTAACTTTTACAGTAAAACCAATTGAACTTGGTGGTCATACGGTATGAATTGAATCGACCGGTTTAGGTGTGGCAATAAATGTTAGAGAAGCTGCCAAAAAATTAAAATTAAATATGAAATCAACAAAAGTTGTAATTCAAGGATTTGGTAATGTAGGTCAATATGCTGCCAAACATCTTGACAAAATGGGCGCAAAAATAATTGCAATATCGGATTCATCGGGAGGACTTTATGATTCTAAAGGAATTGATGTCTCTAAATTAATCAAATATAAACAAGAAGGAAATTCACTAATTAAATACAAAAACTATTCAAAAATAGATAATGAAAAATTACTTACACTAAAATGTGATGTTTTAATTCCATCTGCATTAGAAAATGCAATTGACAAATATAACGCGGATAAAATCGACACAAAAATAATTGTTGAAGGAGCAAACGGACCAATAACAACGGATGCAGATAAAATTCTTTTTGAAAAAAGTATTATTGTAGTTCCAGATATTCTTGCAAATTCGGGCGGAGTCGTTGGAAGTTATTTTGAATGGCTAATGAATCGTTCAGGAGAAAGTTGGGAATTAAAAACCTATAACGCAAAATTAGATAAAATGTTAACAGATTCTTTTTCAAGAGTTTATAAAAAATACAACGAACTAAAAAATATTGACATGAGAAAAACAAGTTATATGATTGCAATAGAGAGAGTTGTAAAAGCAATGGAGCTTAGAGGAAGATGATTTATGATGTTATAATTATAGGCGGAGGTGCAGCTGGTCTAGGAGCCGCTCTTTATTCGGCCAGATATAATCTAAAAACTTTAATTATTGCTAAAGAATTTGGCGGTACTGGAAATATTGCACACAAAGTAGATAATTGGATTGGAGAACCTGGAATTTCTGGACTAGACTTAATGGACAAATTTATTGCACATGTTGATTCTTATGGTGTAGAAAAAGTCGAAGACGAAATTAAATCTATTAAAAAAAATAAAGAAATTTTTGAAGTTCAAGGAAAGAAAAAATATTCTGCTAAATCAATTATATACTCTCTAGGTATGGTTCATAAAGAATTAGGAGTGGAGGGAGAAAAAGAATTTGCAGGAAAAGGAATTCATTATTGTTATACTTGTGATGGTCCAATTTATTCTGGAAAAAATGTAATTATGGTCGGCGGAGGAGATTCTGCGGGATGGGGAAGTGTATTTCTTTCAGAACATGCAAAATCAGTTACAACGATGGTTCGAAGAGATATGATGAAAGCAGAACCAATTACTGTTAAACAAATGGAAGATAATCCGAAAATAAAAATAAAATATAATACAGAAATAAAAAAATTCTACGGAGACACTTTACTTGAAGGAGTAATTTTGAAAGATGGAACTGATATGAAAATAGACGGAGTATTTATTGAAATTGGTCATTTGCCGTTAAATCAAATTGCAAAAAATTGTAAAGTTAAATTAGATAAGTCTGGATTTATTAAAGTTGATAATCATCAAAAAACTAATATCAAAGGTTTTTGTGCAGCAGGAGATATAACAACAAGACATACTCTAAAGCAATTTATAACATCTGCATCAGAAGGATCGGTGGCAGCAGAATCAATTTATAATTTTATTAAAAATAAAAAATGGTAAAGAATTATTTAATTATAGGTTATGGTATTTTAATTGCTGCAATATTATTTAATTTAGTTTTATCAAAGTTAGGTATTTCTTCTTGGTATGATTTTTTATTAGGTAATAAAGATAAATATACCTCTTATGTTGTTTTATTTATTGTATATCCGTTAATTTTAGGTTATGTTGCTCAAAAAGCTATTGAATTAATTTAAATTTTCTTCAATATACTTTTTGATATCAAATTTTGATTTACAACCATTATAAGACATAAATCTTATTTTTCCAAAAACCGGTCTTTCAAACCATGCCCGATCATGAAGGCCTCCTATGGACCAAGCACATCCTACGTAACCATTGGGATCTCTTCCATCCAATTCATATTTATCATTTAGATAAATTGCAATCTTTAACGCATCTTTAGGCGATTTGGTCCATTCAAGAATTTTTTTAGCCCAATACATTCTCATATATCCGTGCATTTTTCCTTTGTTTACCATTTCCATTTGTGCAGCATTCCATAAATCGTCGTGTGTCTTTGCATTTTCAAATTGTTTTAATGAATAAATATATTCTCGTTTATCTTTTGTATGTTCATTATGAGATTTTTTAGCCCAATCTGGAAATCCATCAAATGTGTCGTACTTTTCATTATAATAACAATAATTATCTGAAAGTTCTCTTCTTACAAATGCTTCTTCAATAAATGCATCTTTATCTGGTTTTTTTGCATTTGCTTTACTTACTTCGTAGACTGCTCTTTGGGGGGCCAACATTCCATAATGAAAATAAGGGCTTAAATGAGAAACTTGATTTAAAGGAGGATTATTTCTATTTGTTGAATATCCGTCTAAACGATTTTTGATGAATTCTTTTAGCATATTCATTCCTTCATCTTCTCCGGATTTTATCCAATCAACTGGTTTTACATTTTTGTCAACATTTGCTTTCATTAAATTTTCAAAATTATTTTTGTTTTTTAATTTGTTATAATTATTTTTCTTTAGTTTTGGAAAATCAGAAATATATTCGGGAAATAGTCTATTTAATTTTGGTCTTATTGTATATGCTGCAAATTCTTGTTTTGGAGAAGTGATCCATACTGGTACTATATTATGAGCATCTACTTGAATAAAAGGAATTTTTAATTTTAAATTTAAATCATTGACCCATTTTTTTGCAATTCTAAGTGGTGAAAAATCAGTTACAACTAAACCAACATTATTTGTTTTTATGAATTTAGAAATATCTGGAACAAAAGATTTTGTTAAAATAAAAAGAGGTATATTTAATTTTTCTAAATTAGTTTCTAGTACTTTTAATCCTTCTAACTTGAACTTATGTTGTCTTAATCCTCCTCCGAGATATCCTATATCTAAATTATATACAACATATAATGGAACTTTGTTTTTTTCAGCAAGATCTGATGCATGCAATAATGCCCAATTGTCTTGAGATCTTATTTCTCTATTACACCAATAAAGTATGGCTCCGGAACTATATTCTAAATCGTTTAATTTTCTAATTCTGTTTTCGTTCATTTTAATAAGTATAAATCAATGAAACCGAATACTGCTTTTGAAAAAATTGGAAGTATTACAAAAAGAACATTGAAAGTTTCTAGAGATATAAAATTTAGCGGATACAAAATGAATACAAGAGGATATGCTAACCACTGAATTGTGAAATATTTTAATAAAAAATCATATTTCTTTTTGTTAACTGCCAGTTTGTAAAGATCTACCCAGATTATTTTTATAATTATTGCAAGTAAAAATAGACCTAAGTAAAAATATCTTAAGTCTGAAAAAACATCGGCAAATAATCCGGTTAATATCACAATAGGTTGTAGAATTAATAGAGATAACATAAGAGTATAATTTCCTTTTTTATTTAGAATCGCTGTAAAGTAAAGTGCCATTAAAAGTAGTGGAGTTGAAACTACCCAATCAAAATATCTTGCAAGATCAGAAATTTCTGTTTGATAAGCAATAAATAAATACATCAAACCAGACCAACCTACAATTGTTGAATGTAAAAGTATGAAGTGTTTTGGAATTTTCCATTTTTTACCTAAATATAGAAATGAGGCTAGTGAAGTAAACATTACTAATGAGTAAAACATTTCGGCATTCATAAAATATTTGTAGTTAATCATTTATAAGATTAATTAGATAAATTCTATGGAAATATCTGTTATTCTTCCGGATCAAATAAATAAAAATAATCCTGTGCTTAAATTAAAAAATAAAATAATTATTCTTGAAGATAAAAGATATTTTGATGATTATAAATATAACAAAAAGAAATTAATTTTTCATCGAGCTTCTATGAAATATTTTTATGAATATCTGAAAAAGAGCGGACATAAAGTAGAATACAGCGAAAATAGTTTAGAAGATTATACTAAAGAAAAAATACATTTAATGGACCCAGTTAACAAAAAAATAACAAATAAATTCAAAAATTTAACAATATATGATAACGTAAATTTTCTTAATACTACAAAATACAATAAAGAATATTTTTCTAAAAATAAATTTTTTATGGCAAGTTTTTATAAAGATCAAAGAAAAAAATACAAATTACTTTTGACATCTTCAGGAGGACCTGAGGGAGGAAAATGGAGTTATGATGATCAGAATAGAAAAAAATTACCAAAATCAGAAAAAGTTCCAGATTTTAGAAAATTTAATAGTGAATATGTTAAAGAAGCAATTTCTTATGTTAATAAAAAATATAAAAACAATTATGGAACTTCTGAAAATTTTTTTTATCCTACAACACACGAAGAAGCATCAAAATGGTTTGATGAATTCTTAAAAATTAGATTTGAAAAATTTGGACCTTATGAAGATGCAATATCTGATAAAGAATTTTTAATTTATCATTCTCTTTTGAGTCCTTTATTGAATGTAGGCCTAATTGATGTAAATTATGTTTTAGATAAAGCAATTCAAGTACAAAAAAAACAAAAAATACCTATTAATTCTGTTGAAGGTTTTATTAGACAAATAATTGGTTGGAGAGAATTTATACGAGCAGTTTATGTTGAACTTTCTGAAAAACAAATAAACAATTTTTGGAAATTTAAAAATAAAATTAAAGAAAATTTTTGGAATGGAGAAACAAATATTTTACCTGTAGATAATGCAATAAAAAAAGCAATAGATTATGCATATAATCATCATATTGAAAGATTGATGGTTTTAGGAAATTATATGCTAATTACTGAAAAGAATCCGGATGAAGTTTATAATTGGTTTATGACAATGTATATTGATGCGTATGAATGGGTAATGGTTCCGAATGTTTATGGCATGAGTCAATATGCTGACGGAGGATTAATTACTACCAAACCTTATCTTTCCGGTTCAAATTATATTCGTAAAATGTCTGATTACAAAAAAGAAGCTTGGTGCGATATTTTTGACGCACTTTATTGGAGATTTAATATTAAATATGAAAAAGTTATTTCGAAGAATGCAAGATTATCTATTGTTGGAGCATTACTTAGAAAAATGAGTGATGAAAAGAAAAAAGGATACATTAAAATAGCTGAAAATCATATTAATAAATAAGATGATTGAAGCAATGATTAACTTTATGGGTTATTTTTTGGTAATTGTTGCTATTTTGAAAATAATAGATTGGAAAAAATTTTCGGAAAATTTTTCAAAATATGACTTAATTGCAAAAAGAAGTCAAGCTTACTCTTTTTCTTATCCAATTATTGAATTGGCAATCGGAATAAGTTTTTTGAATAATTTTTATGTTAGAGAAGTTGCAATTATTTTAGCAGCAATTATGTTTATTGGAGTAACTGGAGTTTTGAAGGCATTAAAGGAAAATAAAAAAGTTCAGTGTGCATGTTTAGGAAAATTAGGGCATAAATTAAACATCAAATTAACACAATTTACTTTATTTGAAGATATAGTTATGGGACTTATGGCCTTAGCAATTTTATTACTTTAATTAACTTCTTTTAATCTCATTAAAGCAATTTCTGCAGATTCTGCCATTTCAATTTCAGGATCATTTAGATATTTTTCTACAAAAGGAATGTATTCTTTTTTTCCAAGAGTTGCAAGAGCCAATATTGCTTCATGTCTAACAAAAATATTTGTGTCATTTTCTACGGCTTTTATTAATGCTGGACCTGCAATTTCATTCCAAGCAGTTTCGCCAAGAGAAAATGCAAATTCATGTCTAACTATTGGTGAGGGATCGGTTTCAAGAGCTTTGCATAGTTTTAGAATATCGTCTTTATTTGTAGAATTTTCTAACTTAAATGCTGCTTGAATTCTTTCTTCTTTTGATTTAGTTAAGTCTAGTACAATATCTGCTGGATGCATAAATTTCAATAAAAAAGTTCTATTAAAAATGTTTATTTTCGTAAAATTATTGGCTCTTTTTCTGATACGTCAATAACTGTTGAAGCTTTACCTGATAATTTTCCTTCATCAATAACAATATCCACTTTATCTTTAATTTCTTTTTTAAGATTTTTAGGATCTACTAAGTGAGGTTCTCCGGAAATATTTACCGAAGTTGTTACAAAAGGTTTTCTTGTTTTTTTAACAAGTTTTGAAAATTCGCAATCAGGTATTCTGACACCAACTTTATCGGAGTATGAAACATGCTTTGAAATTATTTTTTCATTTTTAGGTCTCATTACCAGTGTGTATGGTCCCGGTAATTTATCTAAATAAATTGGATGAATAATTTCAAAATTTTCTTTGATCCATTTTTTTGATGGAGCTATAATAGAAAATGGTTTTTCTTCTCTTTTTTTAATGTCTCGGATTTTTAGAACTAGTTTATCGTTTGTGGCGTCACATCCAATCCCATAAATAGTATCTGTAGGGTATACGTAAACTTTTTCTAGATTTATTTGACTATTCATAATATATATAAATCAAATTAGAATAAAAATTCTATGAAAAAACCGGATTTGATGAAGCAAGCACTTAAAATTTTAGGAAAATATAGAGAAAAAACACCAAAACAAGATAAATTTGATGAAGAACCCTGTTGTGCAGGAGATCATGAATAATGGCTAAATATAAGATTAATATTAACTTAGATGATTGTATAGGAGCTTATGCTTGTGCAGCAGTATATCCTGAGATGTGGGAAGTTGATGCAAAAGGTAAGGCTCATCCTAAAATAGGAACACTTAAAAAGGCAGATTCAAGTGAGTGGATTATATTGGATGAATCAGAGTTTGACTTGGAGCTTGCAAAAAGATCTGCCGAAGTATGCCCTGTTAATGCAATAAAAATAGAGAAAATAAAATGATAACAAAAGACATGACAATTGGTGATGTAATTAAAGAATACCCTGAAACTATCGAAATTATGTTATCTTATGGTCTTCATTGTGTTGGATGTTCAGTTCAATATTGGGAAAGTATTGAAGGCGGATGTAAAACTCATGGTTTTGAAGATGAAAAAATTGAAAAAATGATTAAAGAAATGAATGAGGCGCTTATTTTAGACAAAGAAGAATTTACAGTTACAGATAAAGCAATTACAAAAATTATTGAAATGGCTGAAAAACAAGAAAAAAATCCGATTTTAAGAATAAATGTTATATCTGGAGGTTGTTCCGGATTTCAATATCACTTTGATTTTGATGAAATTAAAGAAAATGATGAAAAAATGGAATTAAACGGTGTAACTTTTGTAATGGATTCAGAATCAAAAAACATGTTAAACGGTTCAAAAATGGAATACATTGATACATTAAATGAATCTGGATTTAGAATTTCAAATCCAAATGCAAGCGAATCTTGTGCTTGCGGGAAGAGTTTTAATTAAAATGGAAAATTTATTTAACACTTTTTATGATCAAATAGAAAAAGTAGATATTCAGTACAAATTACTTTTAGAAAATCATCAAGCTTGGAAAGATTTCTACATGGAAGGAGATCGTGATTCTGCAAATAAAATATATGAACAAAGAAAGCCTATTGATGAAATTCTTAATTTTGAACTAAATTTAGCAGCAAAAACTGCCGATAAAATTATAAAAGAATATAAAGGAAATAAAAAACAAGATATGTACCTGGATTTTGCAATAAATAAAAAAATTGAAAATTTTGGTTCGTATAAAGATTTTTTAGATGAAGTATTAAATTACTCTGCGCTTCAATCAGATATTATTTCTTCAGAAATTGAAATAACAATGGAAAATTTTCCAAAACTTAATTCTCTAGAATTTATTATGGATAATATTTAGAAAATTTTATATAATAATAAACAATTAAATTACATGGGTAAAGATTCTTCTTATGAATTTCAATTAAGTGCATTAACTACCAAACAAAATGTATTACGTCAACGTTTAGAAAGATTTCAAAAATTGAAAGAAGATGTTTTAGCCGACAATGAAAGATTAGTAAAATCTGCAATTGAACTTAAAGAAGTTATGAATCAACAAGAAGAAACAATAGACTCTGTTAGAAGATCTCGTGGAAGAAAAGGCGATACAAATAAAATATCCGGATTTGAACGTGATTTAAATAATGTAAAAAGACTCGTTGGACCTTTGGTTGAATCAATAATAAGAAAAAGATCTGAATAAACTAAAAAATAAATAATTTTATTAAGTTGTTTTTCATAGATTTATATGAAAAATCTTTGGCACGATATATCTTCTGGTTCAGAAGATAAATTAAATGTTATTATAGAAATTCCGAGTGGTTCCAAAGATAAATATGAGTTAGATAAAGAAACTGGATTAATTATGCTTGATAGAGTTCTTGAAGTTTCAATGAGTTATCCTGGAAACTATGGATTTGTTCCTCAAACTCTTTGTGAAGATAAGGATCCTTTGGATGTTATTTTACTTACTCATTCTTCATTACATCCTGGTGTTTTAGTTAAAGCAAGACCAGTAGGACTACTTAATATGGTTGATGGTGGAGAGGCTGATGAAAAAATTTTAGCAGTTCCTGCAGATGATCCAAGATTTAATGAAATGAACGATATCAAAAATGTGCCAAAAGCATTTTTAGATGAAATTTATCATTTTTTCTTAAGATATAAAGATCTCAGAAAGGGCGAAGTTCAAATTGGTAAATGGGGAAATGCTAGACAAGCAAAAAGAGCAATTAAAAACTCAATTAAACTTTATCAAAAAACTTACAAATAAACTTATATTTCTATACATAACTATTATCTATGGACTCAATTATCAAATTAGATAAAGTTTGGAAAATATATGATATGGGTTCTTCTAAAATTTATGCAAATAAAGATATATCACTTGAGATAACAAAAGGCGAATTTGTTTATGTTGTTGGAAAATCGGGTTCTGGTAAATCTACTTTATTAAATATGATAGGTAGTCTAGATTATCCTTCTAGAGGAAAAATTTTTTTAGATAATAAAAACATAGCAGATTTCTCAGAATCGGAATTAGCACAACTTAGGGGAAGTAAAATTGGATTTGTATTTCAATCATTTAATTTGATATCTAGTATGACTGCTTTAGAAAATGTTATGTTACCTATGACATTTCAAAATAAAAATAATGAAGAAAAAATTAAACGCGCAAAAGAACTACTGGATATGGTTGATATGGGGCATAGGTACAATAATTTACCTGGAGAATTATCGGGAGGAGAAAGACAAAGAGTTGCGGTTGCAAGATCTTTAGCAAATGACCCTGAAGTTATAATTGCTGATGAACCAACTGGAAATCTTGATTCAAAAACAGGTAAAATTGTAATGCAAATGTTTGAAAGAATTAATCGTGAAGATAAAAAAACAATAATTATTGTTACACATGATACTGATTTAGTTAAAAGAAAAAGTCATCATAAGATATATAAAATATCGGATGGAGAATTAGTATGAAAAAACTAATTACATTGATATTATCTTTATCATTACTTGTTTCAGTATCTTTTGCAGCAACTACGCTAAAATTACCAGACATTTCTGGAGGAAATATTATTATAGAGAGTTCTACGTATGATCCAGCACCTGCAGAACCTGGAAACTACTTAGATTTATACGTAACAATAAAAAATAATGGAGGAAATTCTATAAGAAATTTAAATTTACAACTTGAAGACAGATATCCCTTTACTGTTGTTGATTCAATAGATAATGAAATTAAAGATTTAGTTAATGGAAGAGAAAAATTAGTTAGATATAAAATTTATATTTCTGAAGATGTACTTTCTGGAGATTATTCAATTCCAATAAAGGCGTGTACAAATCAAGATTGTTCAAACATAATTAAAGAATCGAATATAGAAATATCCGTTAATGCAGGCTCAAGTCCAATAATGGAATTGGGAATAGATGATTACGATTTAATTACTCCTGGTTCTCTGAATGAAATAATTATAACTTCAGTAAATAAAGGAAAACAAGGTGTTCAATTCTTAACCATCGAATTATTAGATACAGAAGATTACACCGTAATATCGAGTCCAAGAAAATACATGGGAGAATTATTAACAGATGATTTTGAAAGAGAAACATATAAAATTCATATTTCTGAAAATATTGAATCCAGTAAATCTATGGAATTAGATTTATTAGTTGAATATTCTGACATGAATTATAAAAAATACTCTGAAAATGAAAAATTAACAATTAATGTTTATACTCAAAAAGATGCGCAAAAAATAGGACTTGCTCAAAAAAGTAACGGAGCGTTATATTCTGTACTATTTTTAGTAATTAGTTTCTTTACTTATAGGTACTATAGGAGAAATAAGAAACGAAATGCTAGGTGAATATATTAAAATATCTTTCAATAGTCTAAGAAGAAGAAAACTTAGAAGTTGGCTTACGATTATTGGTATCATTATAGGTATATCTGCAATAGTATCTCTGACATTAATTGCTCAAGGTACTGAGAATGCCGTAAATGAAGCATTTGAACAATTTGGTACTGATGCAATTTTTGTACAAGGTGGTGCAACATTTGCAAGACCTACTCCCGGTGAATATGGTATGAGTGATAGGGACATGAATTTTTTTGAAACATTTAGTGAAGTAGAATTTGTAATACCTTTTGCCTATGATACTCAAGAAGTTGAATATAAAGATGAAAAAAAATATCCTTTAGTTTATGCGATTGATACTGCATTATGGGACGAATATCTAAAACGGTCAAATTTCAAAGTAGAAAAAGGACGTAATCTACAAGATGGAGAAACGGGATCTGTTGTAGTAGGTTGGAAATTGAATCAAGACTATTTCGAAAATAAAGTTGATTTGAAAAGTAGAATAAAAATTAGTGGTAAAACATTCAAGGTTGTTGGAGTATATCAGAGAGTTGGAAATGACGGAGATGATACTGCAATAGCAATGGCATTAGATGATGCAAGAAAATTATTTGCACCTCAAGGTAAAATTACTGCATCTCAAGTAATTGTAAAAGATGGAGTTGATATAGATAAATTTGCAGAATATCTAGAGGAAGAGTATGAAGATTATAGAGGAGATAAAAATTTTGTACTAAATACTTCAACTGCAATATTAGAGCAAATAAATAATGTCTTGGGAATTCTTCAATATGTTGTTGTTGGTATAGCAGGAATTGCGTTAATAGTTGGTTCAGTCGGTATTGCTAATACTATGTATATGTCAGTTCTTGAAAGAACAAAGGAAATAGGAATAATGAAATCAATTGGTGCAACAAATAATGCAATCTTAACTATGTTTTTAATTGAATCTGCATTTTTTGGAATAGTAGGCGGAATTATAGGCTGTATAATAGGAGTCCTTATGGCAATCCTAGCAAAAGTCGCAATAGAAATTTTTGCTCCAGGAATTCCATTTTTAATATTAATAGATCCAACAGTTATATTTGGAGCGTTATTATTTTCTGCAATTTCTGGAATAGTATCTGGAATTTTACCTGCAAGAAATGCATCAAAACTTAATCCAGTTGACGCACTTAGATATGAATAATCAAGGATATGCTTCTTCAATTATTTTTTGTTTATTTTTGAAATGTTTTTGAATTGTTATAAAATATTTTTCAAAATAATTAGAAACTGAATTTTTTAAGTCGGCCGGATGTATATTTCCGGACTTATAATCTTTGTATATGTCATCAATATTATTATATTTTGAATTACTTCCAAATTTCGGATTTCGAGAAATGATAAATTCATTTTCAACCGGTAAAATAATGAATTTAACAATATCAAGTAAACCATTTGATTCTATATTTTTTTCTGGACAATATGATGAATTGATTTTTTTTCTCATAGATTTAATTGAATCATGTATGGTTATCACTTTATTTTTATCTGATGCTGACATTTTAGAACCGTCTTGGTTTAATCCAATTAATGGTAAAAATATACAAATTGGTTTATTATGACCAAGAGATTTTACTTCTTCTCTTGCCAACATGTAGATTTTTCTTTGATCAATTCCGGAAAGGGCAATATCTGCACCAATATGATGAACATCGATTGCTTGCATTAAAGCGTAATTTAATGAACCTAGATCTGGGTTTTCAACTTGTCTAACAACTTCTGAACTTGCTCTTAAAGCTCGCTTAACTTTGACTTTACCCATTAAACTATATAAGTCAAATATATAATCTGGTTTTTTTTGGAAAGATGAACCTAAAACAAATTTTATTTTTTTTGTGTCTACATTTAATGATTTTAGTATTGCAGTCATAGCTTCTTTATAATATCTTGATCTTGCTTTAGTTAATTCCATAGGTGATTTTCTATCATCTAAATAAGCATGAATATCTGCCAATAAATATTTAAAATTCATACCGGATTCAACTAAATCTTTAATTTTTGCAGCTTGTAAAAAATAACCAATATGAACTTTACCTGTGGGCGCTGCTCCAAGGTAAGCTGTGGGTTTTTTCTTAGATTTTACAAGATTATTCAGTTCTTCTTCAGTTGTAATTTCAACTGAATTACGCTTGATTAAATCTATCTTATTCATACAAATAGTTACAATATCTTTTTAAAAGAATTTTCTAAAAAGGGATAATGCTTATATAGTAACAGCTCATTTTATGAACATGAAAGCAGATTTAAATACAATAACAATGTGGTTAGTGGTTATTGGTGCTTTAAATTGGGGTACAACTGAATTAGGTTATGACTTAGTTGCTATGTTATTAGGTTCAGTACCAATGTTAGCATCATTAGTTTACTACTTAGTAGGACTATCCGGATTGTATGTTGGATACAATATGGTTTCCGGTAAATAAATTTATTACTGGAAAAATTAATTTTACCGGGGATCTATATCCCCTACTTTTTTAAATTTAAATTTTTAATAATAATATGAAAAATAAAATAATTCAATTGACTTTAGAAAATGCTGTTGAATTTGGTGGAAAGGCGAACAAAAAAGCTGTAATTAACAAAATTATTCCTTCAATTAAAGATAAATCTAAATTGGGTGATATCAGTAAAGAAGTTGATAAAACTATAGATGAAATTAATAAACTATCAGTTGAAAATCAAATTAAAAAATTAACTAAAATAAATCCTTCTTTTTTTGAAAAAAAAGAAAAAATTAAGAAAACAATCATTGACTTACCTAATTTAGTTAAAAATTTTAAAGTTAGGTCTGCACCTTCTGCTTCAGGTCCATTACATATTGGTCACGCATTAGTTCTATCAATAAACAAAATCTATAGGGACTTGTATGAAGGTAAACATGTTCTCAGAATTGAAGATACGAATCCTGAAGGAAATTTCAAGGAATTCTATAAAATGATTGAAAAAGATTTTACATGGCTTGTTGGTAAACCTGACGAGTTGTATATTCAATCTGATAGAATTGAAATTTATTATAAGTTTGCTGAAAAATTAATTAAGAAAGGTAAATTATATTTCTGTAATGAAGATACCGAAGAAGTAAGAAACAAAATTAGAAAAGGAATTAAGCCAATTGGTGCATCTAGATCGGTTAAAGAAAATTTAGAAAATTGGAAAAAAATGCTAAATGGAGATTATGAAACTGGAGAAGGAGTGATCAGAGTAAATACTCCGGAAAATCTTAAGAATCCTGCTTTAAGAGATTGGATTGCATTTAGAATTAATAAGTCCAAGCATCCGAGAGTAGGTAAAAAATATTATGTATGGCCAATGATGAATTTTTCTGTTGCCGTTGACGATCACGAATTAAAAATTACTCATGTAATACGAGGTAAAGATCATGAAGACCAAACAAGAAGACAGGCAAACATATTTGAATTTATGGGTTGGAAAACGCCCGAATATATACATCTAGGTAGAATAAACTACGAAGGTATGAATATTTCGGCTTCTGAAATAAGAAAAGGTGTTGAATCTGGAAAGTTTTCTGGATACGACGACAAATCTGTTGAAACTTTGGCTTCACTAAGAAAGCGAAAATATAAACCTGAAGCAATTATTAAATTCTTTTATGAAATTGGTCCAACAAAGCGAGACAAAACATTCAAAAAACAAGAAGTTTACAAAACACTAGATTCTTTCAATAGAAAAATAATTAATTAGAAGAATTATACAATTCTTTTTGTTTTTTTAGTCCTATATTTCTAAGAATATATTTGGGTATAAGAAAATTTTGTGAAATTTTATCTTCATCACTCATAACTTCTAATATTTTATATACGTTCATTTGAGCTTCTAAATCTAAATGATCATTGACTAAGTTATTAATAACGCCTGTTTTTGAAGGATATACTGGTAAATTATCTTGTAATTTTTCCAAAATTTTATCAAGTTCATTATTTTGAGATTCAGTTAGATTAGAAATAGTTTGATCATATTTTTTCATTCTATCAACTAAAGAATCAATCATATTTTCCATTTTTACAATAAGTATTGGATAAATAATAAAGTTTTTAAATGGATTGAGATAACCAGATATAACCGATGAGGTTAACGAGGTTAAATAATGGAATTAACAAAAGAAATTATTGAAAGAATTTATTCACTTATAGAGAAGTCTAAAACTGACGGAAAGATAAGAAAAGGAGTAAATGAAGTTACTAAAAGCCTAGAAAGAGGCGAAGCAAAGTTATCAGTTTCTGCTGAAGACATCAGTCCCGCAGAAATAACAGCACACTTACCAACACTTGCAAAAGAAAAAGGAATTGTTCATGTTACTGTTCCTTCAAAAACAGAACTTGGTGCAGCAGCAGGTTTACCTGTGGCAACAGCATCAGTTGCAGTAGTAAGCGGTGATTCAAAATTAATTGATGCATTACTAAAAGATATTAAAATTATAACTGAAGGTAAAGCAAAACCTAAATCAGAAGAAAAAACTGAAGAAGCTCCGGCAGAAGAAAAAACTGAAGAAGCTCCGGCAGAAGAAAAAACTGAATAATGGCAACAAATGAATCTAACTTCGACGAAAGTGGTAAATTACCTAGAGCAGTTGCTGCAGAAATAACTGAATTAATTGCAAGAGAAGGAAGTAAACAAGTAGTTACTTTAGTTAGATGTAAAGTACTTGAAGGAAAAGATTCTGGAAAAATTTTAAGAAGAAATGTATATGGTCCAACTCGTATTGGAGACGTAATCATGCTTACTCAAACTGAAATTGAAGCATCCTCTAACAAAGGAGGAAGAAGATAATGGTTAATTGTTCATTTTCAGGAAAAGAACTACCAAAAGGGAAAGGTAGAATGCTTATAAGAAATAATGGAAGAATTCTATATTTTGTAAATAGTAAAGCAATGAAAAACTTTCTCAAATTAGGAAGAAAAAGTCTTAAAACCAGATGGACTGCAGATTATAAAAAAAGTAAAGAAATTAGATTATCAAATAAAAAGTAATGAATAATAATTTAGAAAACCTTGAATCTATACTAAATAAAAATAAGTTGATATTAAAATCAAAACGATTAACAAATGATTCTATATTATATCAACTGGCACATGAAAAATATTTCATATTGTATAAAACTCCTTATAATAAAAACCTTTAATTAATTACAAAATTTAACTTATTATGAAAGCATTATTACCTACTTTGAAAGAAAACCCAAGATACATTCAATTCAAAGTAGAATCAAAAAATAATTTTTCAAAAGATGAAATGAATAGATCTATCATTTTTGAATGTAAAAAATATCTCGGAGAATTAGGTTTAAATAAATCAAATTTAAAATTTATTAAATACGATACAAAAAATTCAATTGGGATAATAAAAACTAATTCAAAAATGTTAGAAGAAACTAAAATGGCATTATTATTAATTCAAAAACTAAATAAACAAAAATCAAAAATAATTATACAGAAAGTAAGTGGAATAATTAAAAAATTGGATTAATGAAACATTTAAAAACACATAATATAACATATGAATAGAGAGAAATAAAATGCAATTTGTACCAAATCAAACAATGGGTTATGACCGGGCAATTACAGTTTTTAGTCCGGATGGGAGAATACTTCAAGTAGAATACGCAAAAAAGGCTATAGATGCAGGTTCTCTAATTGTAGGTATAACAACTAAAGACGGAGTAGTATTAGCTGCGGACACATATAGAACAGACCCATTACTTGCAAAAGATTCGATTTCTAAAATAGAAGAAATAACTGATAATTTAATTATGACATCAGCAGGATACATAGGAGATTCAAGAGTATTACAAAGAAAAGCAAGATTAAAAGCTCAAGAATACAAAATTTCTTACGGCGAAGATATATCTCCGGAAGAATTAGTTAAATACATATCTGACTTATGTCAAAGTTTTACTCAATATGGAGGAATAAGACCTTTTGGTGTTAGTATGCTAATTACAGGAAATACTGAAAATGGACCTGAACTATTTTCAACAGAACCTGCTGGAATATATTTTAAATATAATGCTAAAGCTATAGGTGCTAATTCCGTTGAAGCAAATAAAATTTTGGAGAAATCTTGGAAAAAAGATTTGACTTTGGATCAAGGAATTGATTTGATAAAAGAAATTTATAAAAAAGTTTTATCTAAAGATTACAAAGATTCAAGATTGCAAATTGTTGCATCAGGAAAAAGCGGTATTAAAAAAATAAATGCAAAATAGAACTTACGACAAAGAAAAGATATCATTTACTCTCGCAAGATTAAAAAAATCTGGAGAAAATTTTGAAATAGTTATTTCAGACGTAGATAATGCTATAAAATATAGAGAAGGAAAAGAAATATCTTTGAATGATTTTTTACAAAGTCAAACTATTTTTGAAAATGCAAGTAAAGGTATAAAAGCATCAGAAGAAAAAATTAATTCAATTCTTAAAGATAATCCGATTGAAATGATACTAAAGCAAGGAGAACTTCATTTAACTTCAGAACAAAGACAAAAAATGTCCGAAGATAAAAGAAATAAAATTATTGAAAAAATACAAAGGGATTCTGTGGATCCAAAAACCGGAAATCCTCATCCTCGTCAAAGAATAGAATTGGCAATGGAACAAGCAAAAATAAAAATTGATTATTCCGATAATATTGACAAAAAAATGGAACAAGTAATATTGGAAATAAGAAAAATTATTCCAATTTCTTTTGAAAAAGTTAGACTAAAAATAACAATTCCTTCAAAATATACTGGATCAACTTATTCAGCAATAAGAAATAGATTCAATAAATTAAATTCAGAAGAATGGTTAAATAATGGTGACTTGAAGATTGAACTTGAAGTAACTGGCGGTCAAAAAACAGACCTTTATAATTTAATAAATAAATTAACAAATGGAGAAGCAATAATAGAAGAATGAAAGAAAAAATGAATATAAAAGAAAATGAAATAGTAGTTCCGGGGCAAATTTTAGCAACTGGTAAAAAATTTATACCTTCTGGCAAGTGTATAAGAATAGATGAAAATATAGTATCAACAGTAGTTGGTGCAGTAACTATAAAAGATGAAGTTATTAAAGTAAATTCAAATTCTAATAATTATAGTCCTGAAATTGGAGACAAAATTATAGGAAAAATAATAAGTATGAATAATTATGGATGGAGAGCAGATATTGGATCTAACATGGTTGTTGAACTAGATCTAAGAGATGCATCAACTTCATTCATTGAATCTGGTAAAATGGATAAATTTATGTCAGTAGGAGATACTATTTACGCAGAAATAACAAGAAAACATAGAGAAAATTTCAAAATATCAACAAAAAATAAACCATTTAGAAAATTAATTCCAGGTAAATTGATAAATGTTAAAAACTCATCAATTCCTAGAATAATCGGAAAGAGCGGAAGTATGATAAATATGATTAAAGAAGCTTCAAACTGTAATGTTATAGTTGGGCAAAATAATATGGTTTATGTGCAAAATGATAATATTGAAAATATTTTCAAAGTACAAAATGCAATTAAATTAATAGAATCGGAAGCTAATTCTTCCGGATTAACTGAAAAAATTAAGGAGATGTTAACAAAATAAAATGGCAGGAAAATCAAGTGAACCTTTACTAGTTAAAGGAAAAAGACTAGATGGTAGAAAACCATCTGAATTAAGAAAAATTACTGCAGAAGTTGGAGTAATTGAAAAAGCGGTTGGATCTGCAAGATTCACTATGGGTGAAACTGTTGCAGTTGCATCAGTTTACGGACCGATGGAAGTTCATCCAAGACATAAAGAAAAATCAGATAGAGCAATATTGAAAGTTAATTATGCAATGTTACCTTTTTCTACAAGTGACCGGTGTAGACCTGGACCAAGTAGAAGAAGCAAAGAAATAAGTAAAGTTATATCTGAAGCACTTGAAGCAAGTATATTATTAGAAAAATATCCTGCAAGAATGTTTGAAATTGACGTAGTAATATTAAATGCTAATGCTGGTACAAGAACTGCTGCAATTAATGCGGCATCATTAGCATGTGCAGATGCAGGAATTGAAATGAGAGATCTAGTTTGTTCAGTGGCGGCAGGTAAAGCTGAAGACACTGTTTTACTGGATTTATTCCAACCTGAGGACAATTACGGTCAGGCAGATTTGCCTATGGCAGTATTACCTAACTTGGGTGAGATATCTTTAGTCCAAATGGATGGAGATTTAAGCATAAAAGAATTTAATGAAGGATTTGATATGATTTTAGAATCTGCAAAAGAAATTTATGAAATTCAAAAAAATGCATTAATGGAGACACAAAAATGAGTGAAAATAATTATTTAAACGAATTAATGAAAAATAACTACCGAGATGATGGTAGAAAATTAGATGAATATAGAGAAATAGAAATAGAAACTAATATTGTAGGACAAGCAAATGGTTCTGCAAGAGTAAAAATTGGTAAAACGGAAGTTATTGCTGGAGTAAAATTTGGTACAGGTGCTCCGTATCCGGACACACCCAATGAAGGTATGTTTATGGTTAATATGGAATTACACCCTATGGCAAATCCGGACTACAGCCATGGTCCTCCTAGTCCCGAAGCAATAGAAATATCGAGAGTTATTGATAGAGCAATTAGAGAATCTAAAACGGTAAACTTTGAAGATTTATGTATCAGAGAAGGAGAACTCGCTTGGAGTCTTTCCGTTGATATTTACCCGATAAATGCTGATGGAAACTTATTTGACGCAGGAGTAATAGCTGCGCTTTTAGCAATTAAAAATGCTAAATTTCCTGAAATTGAGGCTGAAACTGACAAAGTTTTACATGATACAAGAACGGATAAAGGTTTAACTCTTCAAAATATACCTGCAATGGTAACAATTGCAAAAATAGGAGACAATTTAATTGTTGATCCTAGCTACGATGAAGAGAAAATTATGGATGCAAGAATACATATAGCTACAATCGATAATGGTAACATTTGTGCTATGCAAAAAGGCGGAAGCAAATCTATGAAAATCGAAGAACTTAAAAATGCTATAGAGTTATCTGGTAGTAAGGGAAATGAGCTTAGAAAGCTTATTAAATCAATCAAATAATGGAATTAACAAAATTTGAAAGAGCAAGAATTATTGGTGCCAGAGCATTACAAATCTCAATGGGTGCTCCATTACTAATTAAAAGACCGGATAATGTTTATAACGTAATTCAACTTGCAAAAGAAGAATTAAAATCCGGAGTTCTTCCAATTACAGTTAATAGACCAAAACCAAAGAAGAGGGAAAGAAGATATGACGAATAGTAATTTAGTTGCAGTAGAACAATATTTAGAATCAGGTATACAAATTGGAACTAAATATAAAACAAAAGATATGAGTGAATACATTCATAAAGTAAACCCTCAAAACGGAGTTGCTATTTTGGATATTCAAAAAATTGATGATAAGTTAAAAGATGGAATTAAATTTTTGACGCAATACAATGCAGAAGATATTTTAGTTGTTTGTAGAAGAGAAAATGGTTGGAAAGCAGCTAAAAAATTTGCAGAAAGTATTGGAGCTAAATACTATGTGGGTAGATATCCTGCAGGAGTAATTACAAATCCTCAATTAAAAACTTTCATTGAACCAAAATTAATATTTGTTGCAGACCCTAGAATGGATAAAAATGCAGTAAAAGACGCATATTTAATGAACTTACCAGTTCTTGCATTATGTGATTCAAATAATACATTTCAAAATATTGATATGTCAATTATCTGTAATAATAAAGGTTCAAAATCATTATCATTAGTCTATTGGTTATTAACCAATGGCTACTTAAAAAGTAAAGGAATTAAAAAAGAAATACCTTTGGAGTCATTTCAATAATGTATAAAAATAGTATTTTTGGTTTAATGTTTAAAAAACCAAAAACTATTATGATGACTTCATTAAAGGAATCAATTTTTTTTTCTTCAATACATACTTTTTTTGTATTCAAACCAATAGATGTAATATGGCTGGATAATCAATATACAATTGTTGATTATAAAACGGTTAAACCATTTAAATTAAATGTTAAACCAAAAAAACCAGCAAAATATATAGTAGAATCTTATGAAGGTTTTATTAAAAAAAATAAAATAAAAATAGGTGAAAAATTTGAGTATAAAAATAGAGTGTAACGGCGGATTTAGAGAAGTAGGAAACAATGCAGTTATTTTTGATAACGGTAAAGAAAGAGTTTGTTTTGAATTTGGATTTAATGTATCGGATAGTCTTAGTCCTTTAATTCCCGATAAAAAAGTAGATTATTTATTGGCGTGTCACGGGCATTTAGATCATGTTGGAAGTATTCCAGAATTATACAGTAAATATAAACCGAAAATTTATGGAACTAAACCTACAAAAGATCTTGCTGAATTAGTTTTATTTGATAGTATTAAAGTTGGTAAAATAAAAGAAAAACCAAGAAATTTTACAAGAGACGATGTAAAAAATGTACTTAATAATTGGACATTAAAAAAATACAATGAATCATTTAAATTAGGATCTTCAAAAGTTACTTTTTATAATGCGGGACATATACCTGGAAGTTCAATGGCATTATTGGAAATGGATAATAAAAAAATACTATACACATCAGATTTTAAGTTAAATGAAACTGCATTATTGAAAGGTGCAGATATAAGTAAATTAAAAAATATTGATATGATGATTATGGAAACAACTTATTCCGACAGAGATTTAGATAAAAGAGAAAAAATAGAAAAAGAGTTCATTGATACAATAAATCGGACTGTAGAACAAGGTGGAATTGCATTAGTACCTTCTTTTGCTATTCGTGCACCAGAATTATTAATGGTATTGGAAAAATATAATGTTAAACATAATATCTTTGTAGATGGAATGGGTAAAGCAGCAACTGAGATATCTGGAAAAAATTTAGAATATATTAAAGATGGAAAAATGTTTAAGAAGGCTCTAAATAGAGCTTCATTTGTTACTAATCATGCTCAAAGAAAAAAAATAATTAAATCACCGTGTGTTATAATTACAACCGGTGGCTGTATGGATGGAGGTCCAGTCGCAGAATATATAAAGCATATTTTTAGAGATGAAAAATCAAGTTTAATTTTAACAGGTTATCAAATACCTGGTACTGCCGGAGCATATCTGCAAGATACCGGTAGATATGTAACTGATGAACTTAATTTAAAATTAACTTTACCAGTTTACAAATATAGTTTTACTGCACATGCAACTAGATCTGAATTAATGGATATGGTAAAAAAAATAAGACCTAAAAAAATAATGTGCATTCATGGAACAAATACTGTAAGATTTGCTACAGAAATAAGGTCAAGTTTCGGTATTGATGCAATTGCACCTAAGCAAGGTGAAATTATTGATTTTTAATTTTTAATATCTTATAAACCGGATTTAAATTTTCTCGATAATCAGTTTTATTTTTTGAAAAATTATGAACTTTTATTTTACATTTATATTTGCTACATAAATTTACGTTTTGTTGAATTCTACCCAATAATTTTGCTTTATTTTTAGCATGTAAAATTGAAGAGAAATTTATGAAATAAGTCTTATTATTTTCTTTAATTATTTTTGCAATTACTTGATTCATATTGCTTCTTCTATAATGGGTATGATCTGGACCTTTATCTGATTCTATATCAACAATACCATAAATTTTTTTATGTTCAACTAATTTTCTTATTATTTTTTCATCCCGGGATGTTCCAATAATTATACAATCAAATTTTTTTAATATGCCGAAGTCGGTAGTTTTTGGTTGAAACAAAATTCCTATATTCTCATCGGGATGATTATGTATAATATCTTTATAATCATCAATAGAAACTAACTTTAATCCAGGTAAGCTCATTGTTTGTTTATTAAATAACTGAATATCTTCCATTATAATTTATATATGATAGTATATATAATATATATGGTAAAGCAGAAAAAGCAGAAAAAAAACAAAATAAAAATTTCAGATATTGTTGATTTTATAGAATTGCTTATTGAGCTTGTGCCAGGAAGAGGTCTTACTTTAATGTTATTATTGGGTGCAGTTTGCGGAGGATTAATTGGTTATGATATGGGATTTAATTCGGTTGAAAAAACTGATTGTCCGATAGTGGAAGAATGTCCTATTCAAAAAGAATGTGAAATTTGTGAAGAATGTAAAAATCTGGATGATTATTCTGAAGAAGAATTAATTACGGCATTAAAACCCAAATATTATTGTAATATTATTGATTAATTTTTGTTAATTTTGATTCAAGTATATCTATGGATTCTGGTTTTTTAATATCGCCAATATATCTTATATGAATAATTTGATCTCCAATTTCTATAGATTCATAAATACTATTCGGTCCTTTAAAATTAATAAATTCAGTGCCAGATTCATTTTCTCTCTGAATTATGTCCAATAAACAAAATGTATTGTCTTTAGATTTAATTTCTATCTTATTTTCTTTAATAATATAGTTTAATTTATTTTTATTATCGTATAAATTTAGTTCCATTGCAATAGCATATTTTTTGTTTAATTTATAAATATTACTTATCGTCATCAACAATTCCTAGAATTATTTTTGCAGATTCTCTCGACATGCCTTTGTCCATTAATTCTTTAATCTTTGATTCGTTATCCATATTATATACTAAATGCTTTCTTAATTTCAGAAATTAAATACTCCAAGTTTTTATTATTTATTGTTCCTTTTTTAATATCATTAATTGATTCAGAAATTATTGAACTATAATTATCTAAACAAAATAATTCTTCATCATTAACAAAATATTTAATTTCAAAGATATCGGATTTTTGATCATAATTTATTTCTGATTTAAGAATTACCGATTCATTAATATTATATGACTCCATTATCATAAAATTATTTTTTATATTTTATTTATAAAATTATCTAAGTTAAAGAAATTTGTCTATATTCTTTTTTTATAAAATAACTTGTCATTAATGTTACCGCTAACGTTGTTATTGGAACTGCAGGAGCAAATATATCAAATGTATCGTAATTAGAAAAAATACCTAAATTTATGGCAGCTAAAATAATAATAAGACTTTCTACATCTAAACTAAGCATTGAGGATGCTATAGTTCCAGGTGCTTTTAATGAAAAATTCTTTGATAGTATGTATGTAACTACAAATTTAGTAAATATACTAGCAAAAATAAATAAAATTGCAATAGAAAGATATTCATAAATTAAAATTAGATTAAGATTAAGTCCAAACCAAACAAAAAATAATGGAATAAAAAAACCATTTGATATAGCTTCAATTTTATTTGTGTATAATTTTTTCTTAGCAAAATTTGATTTAGATATAACTATTCCTGCTATGAATGCACCAATAATAACTGATAAACCAATTAATTCTGAAAGAAATGCTAATAAAAATAGTAAAATAAAAGTTAATGTAATTTGAGATTCTTCTCTTGTTGAAGATTTAAACTTATTAATCTTATCTGTAATTTTATTTATTGATATAATAAAATAATAGATTAATATTACAAATATTGTAGAAAAAATTAATTTAAATATTAACTCGGATGAACTTTGATTTAAGAAAACTGATGCTGCAGATAAAATTAATAATCCAATTAATATGTTAGACATTGACATATTTATGAAAGATTGAGCAAATCTTTTTGAAAGTAATTTTTTGGATGATAATAATTTCAAAGGAACAAATATATCTACTACAGAATATGCTAATGCTAGAAATAAAGATTGTTGAAAGTTAAAAAATAAATTAAATACATATAACATAACTGCAAATGTTGATAATAAAACTATAACTCCAATTGCTAAGCTTTTGCTATCTTTAAGATCAAATTTAT
This sequence comes from Candidatus Woesearchaeota archaeon, assembly GCA_038128845.1. GTDB lineage: Archaea > Nanobdellota > Nanobdellia > UBA10117 > ARS21 > ARS21. The sequence goes on from JAYPKL010000002.1 coordinate 45,020, forward strand.
CTGTTTTTTTATTGATGCCTGCTGTAAATAAAATTAAAATACTACCTATTATTGCAAAGGGTTCTATTAATTCGGGATTTACAAAATTTAATAAAGATCCTCCAAGTATTATTCCCGCGGTAATCTGACCAATAAGTTCATTTATTCCTATTCTTTCAAATAATTCTCCTAAAAAAATGTATAAAATAAATATTGAAAAAAATGCCAATAATAAATTGTCAGTCTGACCTAAATTAAGTCCATATTTTGTTAGCAAAGATATATTTTCGTTCATATAATCTATGTTCTATATACTATATAACGTTTAATTAAATTTCTTTAATAATATCATACATTGCCAAAGTATCCATTCCACAATACTCTAAAAGTGCATTTCTTGAAACTGTGTCTTTATTTAGATAATATTTATTATAATATTGAGTGAATGCTTCTGAACCGTCTTGTACATCCAAATGAGAATAATTTTTACCAGTTACTGCGGGTAAAACATATTTAATTGAAGCACTACCTTTTTGTTCCGGATGATAATAATTAAAATTTTTAAAAATAATATATAAATCAACAATTCTGTCGTGTATATTTTTTAATTCTTCTTCATATTTTGGAAACTTTAAAGCAAGATTTTTTATTACACTTTTCTCGAAAGCCATGTTATATGTAACGATACTTCCTTCATTCGGAATATCTTTAATCATATTTTTTATCAAATTTTCTCTTGGATCCATATTTGATTCTTCTAAAAACTCTTTATGAATTAATTTTTTACCATCATCAATATGAACAGAATATTGAAATGGAAATTTTTCCCAGGGACTTAGATTATCATGTAGTGGAACTGGTGTTGCCAATGTTTCAAAATCAAAGTATGAAATTGGATATTTTAATGAGCTTTTAAATTTATTAATTTCCTCTTCATTCTTATGGATATTTTTATTTTTTAAAGTATTTTTTTGAATTACATGTTTATGGGATTTTAAGAATTCGTCAGGTAAATCTAGAATAGATAAATATCCTTCTTCCATCAAAGGTTGTGCTTGAGTAAACCAAATTCCGTGTAATTGTAATATATTATGCTCCGGTAAATGAGACCAACATATTTCTCTAACGTCGCAATTTTTTGGATTATTACAAAACTTATGCTTATCTTTTGGTAACTCTTTTGATACAAAATTTATAATTCTTTCAATATTTGAATCAATTTTACTACTCATTTTTGAAACATTATCTGTGATGTCTTCTTCTTTAAATAAATCTTTTAGTTTAATATTACCTGATCTAGTATATTCTTTGTTTGCGTGTAATAAATAACAATTATTTATTTTTAAACCGCAAAGTTCCAAAACATATTTTTGAAATGCAACATCATCATAATGTTCTTTTTTTACTTTACTTGATGATTTAACTTCAATAATATCCCATCCGTTTTTTGATGGTCTTAAAATATCTACCTTGCAATATAATTTGCTTGTTTCAAATGTTGCTTCAAAGATCGGTTTATTATATTCTAATGCCGATTCAGTGTCTTTAGATGCATTTGAATAATTTTTATATGAAGAGTCAATTAAAATACCATCTTCATAAAGTTTTTGTGCTAATTCTCCGAATTCAACACCGCGTTCTACAGCAAATTTTCCTGAAAGCGAAGGTAATTTAGATTTATCATTAAATTTATGCCAAACAACATTTAGACATTTTAATGAACTTATATAATCGGACTTAGATATTTTTTTCATAAAAATAATTATATTGGTTATATATAAAATAAAGTATTATATTTTAAACAACTAAATCTTCTTCTTTTGAGGTATTTAATTCTAGTACAAAAGTTTTTTCATCATTTTTCATAAATTCTTCATGATTCTTTTTTAATTTAGCAATTCTATTTTCTAAATTATCTTGACCCAATTCGCTTTCTAAATAATTTTTTATAGACTTAGTTAAATCTCTTTTTTCTTTTACGGATTTATAGGTATTACCGTCCCAATTACGATTTGGTAAAATTACTGATCCTGCAATACATTTTTTAAAATCAATACTAAGATAGGGAACTAAGAAATCTCCTTGATGGAAACTATTATTTTCAATAATTGTTACATAAGGTTCATTAGGTAAACCATTATTTTCTTTAACATAATTATTTAATTCTTGTTTTGTATAAATTGGTATTTTCATTTTAAACAGAATGTGTTTAATTAAACACTTATAAGTTTTTTTAACTTAACAAATCTTCTAAAGTTTTTGAAGAAAATTCTCTTTTTAAAATATCTATAACATTTTCAAATTCACTTTTATCAAAATATAAATTATTTCCTTCAGGTTTTAATGGTTTGTTATCATCATGTGTAATTAAATAAGGTATAACTACTCCGGAAAGCATTTCATTTCCGCTTTTATCATAGGATGTAAATATATGTTCTGATCCGTTTCTTCTTAATAGCACATAAGGTATTTCAACTTCCTTACTTTGTTGTTTTAATTCATATAAATCTAATTCACTATAAACTTCCATAATAAAAAAAGGGAATTATTTAATTTCCCTCAATATAATTTTAAAATTTAATACTTTGCCTGCAAGAGGTCCCGCAGTATAAGCATCATTTCCAGATAATTCAACAGTTTTTTCATCTCCGACTTTCATACCAATTACTGCTTTATCAAAACCAGGTATTACTTGTCCTGCTCCAACAGTGAATTCAAAAAGTCCTCTTCCTTCTGAAGTATCAATTTGTTTACCGTCTACAGTTAACCAATAATCAACCGCAACTGTATTTCCAGATTCTACTTGTGCCATAATTTTATTTAATCCAAAAAGAATTATAAATGATACTATTAGGTAAAATATTAATTTATTTTTTTTAATTTTCATAACTTAATTTATCTCTCTTACTTATTAATTTTGATTTTATATTATTAAAACTATAGGGTCTTTTTATTAAATCGTTCATTCCTTGTAAAATTTTTTCTTCTTCTGCTATTAAAATTAAGTCGCATTCATTTCTTGATTGTTCATCTTCATCTAAAATAAATTCTAAATTTCCATAAGAATTTGGTATATTTATACTACCGTTAATATTAACTCTTGGAAATATCATTGATCCAGGAATTGCTTTACCCAACATTTGTGCAAAATATTCTTCTGGAATTATACCATTTGTTTCTTCATTTAACTTTGAATTTAATGAAACTCTTCTTTTTCCTTTACTTTTTAATTTTCTAGAATACCAAGATCTATTTTGAACTGGAGCAATAATTTCGGGAGTTAAAACTGAATAAATTTCAGAATGTTTTTTTTCTTTTCTAATATTATTTAGTATATCCATCAAAGATGCAGCTTCAAATTTATTTGTTCCGTAAATATAATCAAGTTTATCTATCTCAGGTAAATTTAAATCAGAAACATGATGATTTTTTTCAAATCCAACTAAACCGGAATATAAAATTGGATCTTCTATATCTCTAGATAATAAATAATTATCAAGAGTATTTGTTCTTTCGTGTGTTTTTTTAATAGAAGAATCTCTGACTGATCCTGTTTTAACTTCAAATGCTAAAAAAGCTAATTGATTTTTTAAGGCTTCATCAAATGTTGCTGCTAGTTGTTTAGAAAATGCCATATAAAAATTTGTATGATTTTTTTATAAATTAATGTTGTATGTAAAAAACAATTATAATCCTCTAGATTTTTTTCCTGCAGAAGTTAAACCTCTAAATACTCTGCTTCTTTTGTTTGTAATCCACGATAAAGTTTTGTCTGCTTTTATGGAAGGATGATCTCTATCCACCATGATAACTTCGTACCATACTCTTTTTCCATCTTCTCCAACCCAGTAAGAATTTAAAACTTCCAGATTAGGATATTTTCTTGCAGCTCTTTTTTCAATTAGGTTTTGTTTTGATTGTGCTCTTGTACCTCTTCTTGAATATCTCTTTGGTCTTCTTCCACCAGTAAATTTTGGATCTTTGGTTGTACCTTTTCTCATACTTCCTCTTACAACTATAACTCCTTGTTTAGCTTTGTAACCTAATGCTCTTGCTCGGTCTAATCTTGTTGGTTTTTCAATTCTTTCAAAAGCAGGTCTAGATCTTAATTCTACTAACCAGTTTTTCCAAGCTTCTTTACCAAAATGTTCTTTTGGTTTTTTCCAAAGATTTCTAATGTAATTGTACATAAAGTATTCTTTGGAACAGCTTTTATAAAGGTTTTCAAAAACAATATAAGGATTTAGCTTTAAATAATATATGAATTTCATAAGTCTTTCTGAAATTATTGATGTATTAATATTAACTGCAGCCCTAGGATATATTTTTTCAGATATGATTAAGAAACCCAAGGAATTTAGTTTTTTTGGAAATGATTTTAATGATTTTAAATATGCTGCTTTAATTGTAACTCCGGCAGTACTTTTACATGAACTTGCTCATAAAGGAGTTGGAATCTATTTCGGATATGAATCAATATTACAAATTAGTCTTTTTGGTCTGGGATTGGGAGTTTTGTTAAAATATGTAAATTCTCCTATTATTTTCTTTGTACCTGCTTATGTAATTAGTAGTGGTGCATTTGCAAATCCTGAAAATTTTGCTCTTCTTGCTTTAGCCGGTCCCGCTGCAAACTTTGCATTATATTGGATATCTGATTTTCTATTAATATCAAGAAAATATCCAAAATATAATCATGCATTCATTGTTTCTAAAAAAATAAACTTGATCTTAATGGCATTTAATATGATACCATTTGGATTTTTTGATGGGGCAAAAGTACTCTCCGGAAATCCCGTTTTATATTGGAGTTCTTTGATTATTGGCGGAATTCTGGTTTATAAAAATGAACAAAAATGGAAAAATTATGCAATGAAATTCTAATTAGTTATATTTTAAAATTTTTATAATTAGAAATAGTATGAAAACTTTGGATAATATATTAATAAAAAATCCTGAACCCAATTTGGAATTTAGCTCAAGTGGATTAAAAACTTTAACAAAAGCACAACAACAAAAAAGTTTACTAAGAAATATTCATACTACTGTTGATAACGGATTAAAAAATATTACTGGATTTTCAAAAGATAATATTCCATTAAATTTTGAAAAACTTGATTTTGAATATGGAGATATATCTGGAAGAGTTGAATCTAAACCAACCAGCAGTGTTTCATATAAACCCGTTATGGAAGAATTATGTAGCTATTTAAAACATAGAAAGGAAAATTTTAAGTTAATTAAAGTCAAAGATTTAATTGGTAAATATTATTCTCTTGTAGATAATAATAAAAGAGAAACTATTGAACAAAAAATTTATTTTGATGATGAATATAGTATTATGGATGAAATCGGATTTAGTGATGATTTACTTCCTCGAGAAGCACTATTTTCAGTTAATATGAATAATTATCAAAATTTGAATAAAGGATCTTTACTAGATAGATTTAAAGCAAAAAAAATGGAAGAATATCTTGATAAAGAAATAATTAAGCCTTTTAACAATTTAATTGAAAATCGAACTCTTGAATATTTGGGATTTGATAAAGATAATTTGGAAGAAACTATTGGATCAACTCTTTCAGATGGAGAAATTGCCATAGATACTAAAATCATATCTCGAGAAACAGTAGGATATAATGCAATACTGAAAACGCTATTTAATGAACAAAAAAGTAGAAAAACAAATAGATCGGGTGAATTATATTCATTAATTGATGATAGAGTAGAAAATACTGAAGACTTAGATAAATTATTTGAAAGACAAAATAGAAATGGAATGCCTTATGTTTCTATAGAAAGCGTGTTATCAAGACTAGATGATATAATATATGATAATACTAAAAGATCAAAAAGACTTGAATGGAAATTTAATCCGATTCATGATTTCTCAGAATAATCGGTTAAAAACAAGTTACTGAATAATATTAATAATTCACGACTTATTAAGACTAAAATTTATTATTTTAATTAAGTAAAAACAATATTATTTTGTTAAAACTATAAACCAATATAAAAGAATCTTAGTTCAAATATATTACTTATGGAAGAATATACTGAACAGAGAGAGATTACTAACGGACTGGTTATTGACAGAAAATTTACAAAAGAAGATGTATCTGCATATGATATGTTTAATTATGATTTGAGAAGTTCAGTTATACGTAATCCTGATGGATCGGTAGTTTTTGAAATGAATAATGTTGAGGTTCCATCTTTTTACTCGCAAATTGCGACAGATATTCTTGCACAAAAATATTTTAGAAAAAGGGGAGTTCCTACAACTGATGAAAATGGAAATCCCGTATTAGGATCAGAAAATAGTATAAAACAAGTTGTAAATAGAATGGTCGGATGCTGGACAAATTGGGGTAAGGAATACAATTATTTTAATTCTACAAAAGATGCAAAAGCGTTCTACGAAGAAATGTCATATATGATGTTGAATCAAATGGCAGTTCCTAATTCTCCGCAATGGTTTAATACAGGATTATATTGGGCATATAACATAGAAGGTAAACCTCAAGGACATTCTTTTGTTAATCCTAAGACAAGTGAATTAGAATATTCAAGAAATGCATATGAAAGACCTCAACCTCATGCGTGTTTTATATTATCCGTTAAAGATGACTTAGTAAATAAAGGCGGAATTTTTGATTTAGTAACAAGAGAAGCTAGAATTTTCAAATATGGTTCAGGAGTTGGAACAAACTTCTCTACAATTAGAGGAAAAGGTGAACAACTTTCTGGAGGCGGTACCTCGTCTGGTTTAATGTCTTTCTTAAAAATAAATGATGCTGCAGCGGGTGCAGTTAAATCCGGTGGTACTACTAGAAGAGCAGCTAAAATGGTTTGTTTAGACATTGATCACCCTGAAATTGAAGAATTCATAAAATGGAAAAGTGAAGAAGAAAATAAAGTAGCAAGCTTAGTATCTGGTAATGAATCTTGTAAATTACATGTAAATAATATTCTAAAATGTGCGGTTTCTGGTGGAGTAGATTTACAAAATAATATTGAATTAAGAGATAGTATCCGTGATGCAAATAATGCTAATGTTCCTGTTCAAATGATTGTAAGGGCTATTGAATTGGCAAAACAAGGAATAGCTAAATTTGATTTTAAAAAATTAGATACTTATTATGAAGGTGAAGCTTATGGAACTGTTTCTGGTCAAAACAGTAATAACTCTGTAAGAGTAAGTAATGAATTCTTTAAATCTTTAACAAATAATGAAAACTTTAACTTAACTAATCGGACTAATGGAGAAGTTTTCAAAACGGTATCTGCAGACAAATTATGGAATGATATAGCAATGAGTGCGTGGATTAGTGCAGATCCAGGTCTACAATACGATACAACAATTAATGAATGGCACACTTGTCCATCTAGTGGTAGAATTAATGCAAGTAATCCTTGTTCAGAATATATGTTTTTAGATGATACTGCCTGTAATTTGGCAAGTATAAATCTAGTTAAATTTTACGATGAATCAACAGGTACATTTGATATAGAAAGATATAAGCATGCAGTAAAATTATGGACAATAACCTTAGAAATTTCTGTATTGATGGCACAATTTCCTAGTGAATCTGTTGCACAAAGAAGTTATGATTTTAGAACATTGGGTCTAGGTTACGCGAATTTAGGTTCTCTTTTAATGAAAATGGCTTTACCCTATGATTCAGAAAAAGGTAGAGCTATTGCAGGTGCATTAACATCAATTATGTGCGGAGAGTCTTATGCAACATCTGCAAAAATGGCTCAAGTTCATGGAGCCTTTGCAAGATATGAAGAAAATAAAGATCATATGCTAAGAGTTATTAGAAATCATAGACGTGCAGCATATAATGCAACAAAAGAATCTTATGAAGGATTAACAGTTTTACCAATGGGATTAGATCAAGATCTTGTTCCAAAAGATATGCTATCTGCAGCACATCAATCTTGGGATAATGCATTGGAATTAGGACAAAAATTTGGATATAGAAATGCTCAAACTACGGTTATTGCTCCAACAGGTACAATTGCATTAATTATGGATTGTGATACAACGGGTATAGAGCCGGATTTTGCTACAGTTAAATTCAAAAAATTAGCAGGAGGCGGTTATTTTAAGATTGTAAATAATTCAATAAAACCTGCATTGATTAAATTGGGTTACTCTGAAGAAGAAATAAGATCAATAGAAAAATATTGTGTAGGTCATGGATCTATTAGAGACGCACCTTATATTAATTTTGAATCATTGAGGTCCAAGGGTTTTGGAGATGAACAATTAAATGCTCTAGAATCAAATGCAAAAGGCGCATTTGAAATTAAATTTATCTTTAATAAATTTGTACTTGGTGAAGATTTCTGTAAATCTTTAGGTTTTTCTGATGAAAAAATGAATGATCCGAGTTTTAATATGCTAAAAGAATTGGGTTATTCCAGCTCAGAAATAGCTGCAGCAGATGAATACTTGTGTGGAACAATGACACTTGAAGGTGCACCTCATCTTAAAGGAGAACATTACAAGATATTTGATTGTGCAAATAAGTGTGGTAAAAAAGGTACAAGATATATACATCACGATGGACATATTAAAATGATGGCAGCAGCACAACCTTTTATTTCTGGAGCAATCAGTAAAACAATTAACATGCCAAAAGAAACAACCATAGAAGAAATTAAATCAGCATATTTTGATAGTTGGAAATATATGGTTAAGGCAGTAGCTCTATACCGAGATGAAAGTAAACTAAGTCAACCTTTGTCAACTTCGTCAGGAATTAGTGGAGAATTAGACACAATATTTAATGAAGATAAAAAAACAGTTACTCTAACAAATGAACCAATTGTTCAAGAATTGGTTGAAAATATTGCTCATCACAAAGTAGGTCCTCAGGATCTTTATATACATAGTTATAATAATCCTTCAGGTAATTTAGCAAAAATTAAACTTGTTATGCCTAAAACAACCCCAAGTAATCAAGAATTATTAGACTTTGTTGGAACAACAATAAGTTTTGCCTTGATGAGAGGGTATTCCACTAGAGATATATTGGATGAATGTTTTGCTGAGTGGAGAGATCATCCTATTTTGAGAAAAATAGAATCTGTACTTAAAGGAGAACAAGAAAATAAAGTAATTCAGACTAAATTGGGTTCAACAGCGGATCAAAATATAACAATTGAAGAACCTGAAGAAGAAGATGCTATAAAGGCAATGGGCTATACGGGAGCAAAATGTAATGATTGTGGTGCAAGTATGATGCGACAAAATGGAGCATGCTTATTGTGTGATGTTTGTGGTGCAACTACTGGTTGTTCATAATTATGTCAATTTCAACTAAGACTGGAGATTCTGGAAATACATCCTTGTTTGATGGTAGTAGAATAGGTAAAAATTCTACAAGTATTGAATCGGTTGGCACTTGTGATGAATTAAATTCTTTATTAGGTATAATTCAATCAAAGTATAAATTAGATAAATTAACTATACTTCAAAATGAATTATTTGTTGTTGGATCAGATATAGCAACACCTATGAACACAATTCATGAAGATAGAACAAAAAGAATAAAGCAAAGACACTTAGAACGAATTGAATCTGAAATATTAAATCTTGAAAATAAAATGGGTCCAATAACTAATTTTGTACTTCCTGGTGGACATAGCATTTCTGCAAAATTACAATATGCACGTACAATTTGTAGAAAATTAGAAAGAAATGTAGTAAATCTTAGTCTAGAAAGGGATATTAATAAGATTTTAATCAAATATATAAATAGATTATCGGATTACATATTTTTGTTAGCATTAGATATAAACAATGAATTTGGAGTTAAATCTGAGGATGTTAATTTTGAAATTTAAAGGAAACTAATTAATCCTTTGTACAAATGTATTATCATAATGGTTTTTAATAAAATATTAATAATTGCTGAATCAAAACTAACATAAAGTAAAAAAAATGCAGCAAATAAGTCTGCCAATCCGAAGATTCTAACTAACATAAAATTATTTTAAGTCTTTAATTTTTATTCTTTTCTGTATCATACTATCTCTATCTCTAATAGTTACAGTATTGTTTTCCATCGATTCGTAATCTATGGTTATACAATTTTTTGTACCAATCTCGTCTTGTCTTCTATATCGCTTTCCAATCGAACCAGATATATCAAAAATTATATTAGAATCCTTTTTTCTCAAATTATTGAATACTTCTTCTGCCTTTTCTAAAAGACCATCTTTTTTTTGTAAAGGAAATACTGCAAATTTGTACAATTGTAAACTTGAAGGTAATTTCAAAACAGTACGTGTATCGTTTTCAACTTCTTCTTCTACTAAAAATAAATCAATTAATGAATAAACAAGTCGATCTGTACCGAAAGCTAACTCCATTATATGCGGAATTTCACCCTCTGCATCCAACTTTTTATTAGATTTATTTTGATGTTGAGTTAAATCATAATCTTTTCTATCGTGAATACCTGCTACCTCGATCCAAGATTGAGTTTTTGTTAATATCTCTAAATCCCATGCATCTTCTGCATAAAATGCCATTTCTGAAGGATTATGTTGTCTGAATCTTAATTTTTCTAATGGAATTTCAAATTCGGATATAATTTGATTTGCTAAGAACATAGCTTTTGCAAATGATCTGCTCTTAAATATACCTTTTTTTAGACATGTTTCAATTTTAATTAATTTTGCAGATTTCTTTTCTTCTTGATCTTGATAACTAAACAATTTAATTTCTGAATTTAAAATGTCTTCAGATAATTCTATTTCTCTTTTTTGATTTTCTGTATAAAAAATTTGAGCTTCTGCTTGAGTAAATTCTCTACCTCTCAATACACTATTTCTAGGAGAAATTTCATTTCTGAAGGCCTTACCTATTTGAAATACTCCGAAAGGTAATTTTTTTCTAAAAAATTCATAATATGATTTAAATGGCAGATAAGTCATCGTAGCAGTTTCTGGACGATTAAACGCTCTTCTATCAACTGAAACTTTAGTTTCCATCATTAAATCATGATCCAAAATTTCTTTTTTTAATTCTAGACCGTTTGGAGCTTTTATTTTTTTATCAGATATAAATTTCAAAAGTTCTTTTTTATTCATAGAACCGATATTGTAATTATCAGGTGAGTCTTTATTTCTAATTAAAAATTCTTCAATTAATTTATCAACTCGATAAACGTTGCCTTTTTCATCTTTGATAAGTGGATCTGTAAACTTTCCTAAATGACCTGATGCTTCCCAGACAATTTCTGGTGCAATTATTGGAGTTTCTACTTCAAGAATATTATTTTCATTAAATTTTTTTCGTAATATAGACTCAACATTATTTTTTAATTTTTTTCCGTTTGGACCATATGTATATAAACCTGCAATACCGTCGTATATTTCTGGTTCAGGACCCCAAATAAATCCATTTTTCTTAAGATAGGCATGAATATCCATATAATATGTTATTGATTAGATTATTAATACTTTCTTTACAAGAAAATTTATATATAATCAAATTAAAAATTAATATGGTGGAAATATTTGGTCCAATTATTATGACAATTATTATTGGCGCTATTGATTTATTTTTTATGGTAAAAGATTTATCTGGAGATGCAAAATCCACAATCGGTCATGCTTTTGGTGCATTAATTCCAATAGGAATATTGAATGCAGTAGCATTTAATATGAGTTTACTTGAAGGATTGGGAATCGGATTTCTATCAAATCAATATATAGTATTATTTTTACTTGCAATAATTGCTGCAATAATAGTTCATGCTAAATCTGCAGCATTTAAGGGATCAAGAGGAGTTGGATCACATGAAACTTGGGCACATAGTTTCATTATTGGTATTTTAATTGCTGCCTCTCCGTTTATTTATCCTTTAATTGAAGTTTACTTACCTTTCTAATAAAATGAAAATTCTAGAAGATATGAACATACCTTACTTGGTTAAAGATACATATTCAAATAAAGTAAAATTAGAAATTAATGAATCAGGATTATTAATAACTGCAAATTTAAAAAATCAAGAATTTTTAGAAAATTTTATTTTAACTAAAAAATATTGGATAAAAAATAATTGGAAAAAATACGAATTAACTATTGGAAAAAAAATATTTTTAGGAAAAGAAAATTCCGATTTAAATAATTTAAATGATGTTGAATTAAAAAAATTTTACAAAAAAGAAACTGAAAGAATAGTAAAAGGTCTGGTAGAAATCTATAATGAAGGTAATAAATTTAAAATTAAAGATATACGTATAAAAAATCAAAAAACAAGATGGGGTTCATGCTCAAGTATCGGAAATTTAAATTTTAATTGGAAGCTATCTATGGCTCCATATGAGGTTATAGAATATGTAGTTATTCATGAATTATGTCATAGACTTCAGATGAATCATTCTAATTTATTTTGGAATGAAGTTAAAAAACTTTGTCCGGATTATAAAAAACATTCAAATTGGTTAAAAGAAAATCACTTTAGACTGAATTTACTTTAATTACCCATTGCGTTATCAAATTTGGATCTAAGGAAGGTTTTGTTCTTTTTATATTATTATAATTGAAACTTTTTCTGCATATTCTACAAGATATTCTAGTTTTATTAGAAAAATTATTTGAAGATGAGGCAGTAGCTCTTTTACAATTGGGACAAATCCAGCCTATATATTCCATTATAATTTTTTCCAAGAAATTTCAAAATAACTAATACCGTTTTCAGAATCTAAATATGCTAGTATTATATTCTTTTTTGTAGAGTTAGCTAATCTATTCATTGCAGAAAAATCTTTTTTTGATATTTTATCTTTAGTTATAACATTTAGCAACCATTTTGAATGTTCATTAAATTTATTTTTATCGTAAACCCTAAAATCTGATCCAAACTTTAATCCGCTCTTTAATATATATCCTTTTTTTCTTAAATCAGAATAAATTATGAATTTATTATAGATGTTTTTACTAAATTTTAATATAGCAGTGTCAAGAGAATAGTTTGTTTTTATTTTATTATTTGAAACTAAATATAGAAATTCTTCTGGCATTAAAACTAATTTTCCATACTCAATTATACCGAAGTTTTTTTGATGTAAATTTAAATTATCGGTAATAACCTTATCTCTAAATACTTTAATTTCATCCATAAAAAATTAGTTTTTTATAGCTTTAAAAATTATCTAAATATGAAAATACGTATATTAGGAACATCTTCTGCATTTCCTACAAAAGAAAGAAATCATTCTGCAAATATGATAAATTATTCGGGAGATAATTTATTATTTGATTGTGGAGAGGGAACTCAAAGACAAATTAGAATTGCTAAAGAGAATCCTCAAAAAATAAATGCAATATTCATTTCTCATTGGCATGGAGATCACAGTATGGGATTACCGGGATTAATTCAAAGTATGGGTATGAATAGAAGAACAAAAAAATTATTATTTTTTGGTCCCAAGGGAAGTGAAAAAAAACTAAAAGCATTATTAGATGTTTTTGATTCCGATAAATTATCTTATAAAATTGAAGTTAATGAAATTGATCCAAAAGGAATAGAAACAATAATGGAAACATCTTCTTACAAAATTAATTGCATTAAACTAAATCATACAGTCGACTGTCTCGGATTTTCTTTCATTGAAAAAGATAAGATTCGAATTAATACAGATTATTTAAAATCAAGAAAAATTCCAATTGTACATCCTGAGTTAAAGGGTCTTTCTCAAGGAAAAGATATAGAAATAGATGGTAAAAAAATAGAATATAACAAATCAACATATACTGAAAAAGGTAAAAAAATAACGATTATTTTAGACTCATCATATGATGAAAATTTAATTAAACTAGCAAAAGATTCAGATATTTTATTATGTGAGTCTACTTTTTCAAACAAAGTAAAGGAATCTGCAAAAAAAGGAGGTCATATGACTTCCAAAGAAGCAGCAAAACTTGCTAAAATATCTGATTCAAAAAAATTAGTTTTAACTCATTTTTCACAAAGATATAAATCAACAGATGAGCTATATTCTGAAGCTAAATCCATATATAAAAATGAAATTATTATGGCTAAAGACTTTATGGAAATTAAAGTCTAATCTTCTTCTAACCAATCTAAGAATCTATTCCAAAGAGATTTTTTATTTGAATTAGATTTTTTATTTGTTATTTTTTTTGTTTTTATTTTTTTATTTTCTGATTTTGAATCTTCATCTAACCAATCTAAGAATCTATTCCAAAGAGATTTTGAATTTTTAGGAGTTTGTTCTTTTTCTAACCATTTGAAAAATCCATCTTTATAATTTTTAATTATATTTAATCTATTTTTATTAACTTTAGTTTTTGGTTTCTTTATTGTTTTTTTAATAACTTTATTTTTATTCTTCCAAGAGTTTATTTTTGAATATATTTCTTTAAACTTATTTGATTTATTTTCTTTTTCATCTAACTCTTTTTCAAGTAAGTCTAAATCATATTTCCAATTTTTATTTAGCATATAAGTATATCCAAATAATCCAATAATTAAAATCAAAAATACATACCAGAAATCAAGTAGTCTATTATTAATTCCAGATAAATAAGTTGATAATTTATTATAATATTCATCCATTTGTGTAGTGGTATAATTAAATAATTGATAAAATGAATCCGATACATTATTATTTATAGTATTTATATTATTTTTAATTATAGATAGTCTTGATTCTTTTGTTTGAATTAATAAATTATTATTTGTTTCTTTTCCAAAGTCAGAATTAGAAACTAATTCAATAGCATATTCTTCATTAACTGAATCTCTTGGTACAGATATGAATAAAGATTCGGTGATTGATTGTTTAGAATTTAGCTCTATTTGTGCAGAAGATAAATCAGTGAATGAAATTGCATCTCCAAAAATGTCCAAGTTTAAATTTATGTTTCTTAAACCAGTGTTTGATATTTGGATTGGAATCATATTTGAAGATCCTGAAGTTAATTCAACAGAATTTCTTAATTCAATATCATAATTATAACATGATTCAAATGGAAGTACACTTAATTTCATAGAATTTTCATGAACTTTCTCTGAATTTGGAAATGATGTAGAAAAATCAATATCATAAATTCCCGAACTTAAAGAGTCTGGTATTTTGATATCATAATTAAGTTCTTTTACGTTCTTTGAATTTAATAAAAACTCATTATTTTCTAATTTTAAAGTATCAATTGAATTAACGTTTACTTTAACCCTTTCATCAAAAGAACCATCATTAGATATTGTTAATTTATTTGATATTTCGTCTCCTGGACAAACTTCAAAAAATTCTTTTTCAATAGTAGTACTTGATTGTCTACAATCTAATATATTTAGTAGTAAATTTACTTCTTCTTCTCTATTATTTGATTCTGAAGTTGCTTTTAATGATATTTGATATTCACCAACATCATCTAATTTTGGTAAAAATAATAAATTACCATTTGAATTTGAATTTGAATTTACAAATAAATTTTCTTTTGATAATGAAGCCCAATTTGGTTCACCCAAAAGTTCTAAATTATATTCATCATTTTCTGATCCAAAATTTTCTATAAAATATGGCACTGTTATTTCGGAATTACTACATGCGCTAATTAAATCTTCATCAACAGATAAATCAAAATTATAGCAATCAATTGAATTAACTCTTAAATTTGAATTTATTTCATTATTATTGTATTCTGATACAATTTCAAAATCGTAAGTTCGAATTTTATCTGTTTTAAAAAATACATTAAATGAATTTGATTCTCCTGATTCTACAAATAAATTATTTTCTGAAAAAGATATTTTATCTGAAAATTTATTATTGGAAAAAACAGAATAACTATTTGTCCAAATACCTTCATTTGTAATTAATCCATTAAAATCTGCTGTATCTCCAACACAAACAGTTCTTTCATAATTATCAAAAGTTAAAGAAGACGTATCACAATTATTTACATTTATATTTACATTTATTTTTTTACTTCTTTCATTATTTGAAGAAACTATTATTTCTAATTCATAATTTCCTGGTTTAACATATTGATTTGGACTTACATAAATTTTTGATGATCCAATGGAATTTGAATCTAAACTAAATCCATTTTGAGAAATAGAAGTAAAAGTTGCAGCGCTACCTGCAGTTGATAATGTAAATAAGTCTTGACTTCCGTAATTTAATAAATTCAAATTAATAACTTCAAAATTACTTGGACATACAGAAACTGAACTTACATCAGTATCAATTTGATAGTCTGCGATTACTGGTGAAAATAATACTAATAATATTAATGAAAGATACTTTTTCATAAACATGATTTAATAAAATCAGTATATAAAGATTTATGCTTTAAAATCTATAAAAAAAGAAAAAAGAGGGGAAAACCCCTCTTAGTAATATTTCTTTGAACTTTTTCTTCCTCTTGATGAGGTTGAAGTTGCTCTTGAAGTTGCTCTTGAAGTTGTTGGCATTAATCCTCTATTAGAAACTAATAGGTAAACAACTAATAAACCTGCAACTAACCATCCTAATGATAAATCATCAAAACCGTTGTTGTTTCCTTGGTTTAATCTTGCTTC
Organism: Candidatus Woesearchaeota archaeon; assembly: GCA_038128845.1. Lineage (GTDB taxonomy): Archaea > Nanobdellota > Nanobdellia > UBA10117 > ARS21 > ARS21. Next base: position 61,579 of record JAYPKL010000002.1, read on the forward strand.
TAATAATGCTGCAACTTGTTCTTCAGTTAATGAAGCTGCTTGGTTTCTAGCTTCAACATTTACAGTTGTGCTAGATGAAACAGAAACATCTTCATTTGCTACTGCAACAGTAACTAATTCATTTCCGGATGCTCCGGAAGGAAGAGTTAATGTAAAGTATCTAACTAATTCTTCATCTTCTTCAACAGTGAAGTAATCTGAAGTAACTGTTTGACCAGCTACAGATAATGAAACTAATACATTATCTTCATCAGTTTGACCATTGTTTAAGATTGTAACAGCTACATCAACAGTTTCACCTGCTGCTGCATTGCTTACTCTTAAATCAGTAACAACTAAACTGTGTTCATCTCTTTCAACAGTAATACCGTAAGTTTCTTCGAATAAAGTTCCTTCATCAGAAGTTGCTACCACATAAATTTGGTATGTTCCTTCATCTAAATCTTCTTCAACGTCGAATTCCATTGTTACTACTTCTTCTTCTTCAACACCTAAGTTAAAGTCACCAGTTTCTTGAATATCTGAAACTCTTAATCCATTTCCATCAATTAAGTAAGCTTCTAAACTTACGTCATTGTAGATTGTATTACCGTTTTCCAATTCTAATTCAAGAACTATAGTATCTCCCGGAGATACTTCATCTTCATAATCGTTATCAGCAACTAAATTTGCTTCTAATTCATCAACAGTTTCTGGATTAACTGTAATATCTACAGAAGATCCGTTTAAGCTAGTGTATACACCACTAGTAGCACCATTTGATACTGCAAAAGTCAATGTTGCTCCATTTGCAACAGTACCTGCAACGAAAGTAGCGCTTGCTACACCGTTACCACCCGCAGTAACTGGACTTAAACTAACTGTTTGTGTTTGAGTAGCTACACCTGTACCTGAAACTGTTAAATCTAAAGTTTCAGCAGTTGTTACACCTGTATAGGTGAAAGAAACTGTAAAAGTATCATCGCCATTTTCAATAGCTGCAATACTTGGTGTGCTTACTTCAGTTGCAGCACTAACTGGTATCATTAAAGTTAATAATACCAAAAATGCTGTCATTGTTTTTCTTACTAAATTTTCCATCACGTTTCACCTCCGAAGTACTTCGGAACGGAGTATTATTTTCTCTTTTTTGACGCTTTATTGTTTGACTTTTGAACCATTTTGTATTCTCTTATTCCAATGTAAGCCATTGCTATAATTAACAATGCTAATACTGGGTTTGATTCGCTTTGTCTATTTGAAGATCCGCCAAATAGAGATCTTATACCTGTTTGAGGTAAGTTCATTTCTAAATTTTTAGATAATACTGTTTTTCCATTTTGATTTATATCTAAAGTCAATGAATTTGATTCTTGTGCATTTTCACCAGGCATTACAAATACGTCGAATGATGTTGTTGCACCAGGTTGTAATGTAACTGAAGTTGGATTTACTATTGCAGTACCCCAGTTAAATTCATCAACTGCTAAATCATATTTAACAGCAATATCTTTTCTGTTTGTTAACGAAAGAGTATATTTTGTTTGTGATCCAGATTTACCTTCTTCGGAAGTTTTACCTGTAATCATAATGTCCGAATTATCGGATCTGTCATTTCCGCAATCTAAATTAAATGTCTCACTTAATTCTGATCCGTCTTTGTTTGAATTTGAATTTCCATCATGTTTAGAAGTAAGGACAATTGAATAAAGTCCATCTGCAGTATTTTGAGGTAATTCTAATTCTATTTCTAATTTTTCTGTATCTTCTGAATCAATTGAATCATTAAAGTAATGCCATTCAGATATATCTAATTCCGAAATCTTTACTCTAACATATATATCGTCGTCTTCATCCAAATCTGATGTACCAATGTTAGTTAAATCAACAACTAAAGTCGGATTTGAAGTACATGAATCTAATAATTTAAATCCAGTTGGAATTACATGTCTAGAATCTCTATCTACATTAAATGTTTCATAATGTCTATTGGATATTTCGTCACCATCATTCGGATCATCTGAAGATATTTCACCTGTAACAATAACTTCAACAATATAATCGCCAGATTCTGCATCGTATGGTACTTGGAATTCGATATCAAAATTATCTGTATCTTTATCTTCTTCTAAATCGAAACTTTCAGAATATTCTTCTTCAATTATATCATCTCCATCAGATACTCGGTAAACATTATATTCAACAGTTATATCTTCGATACTTTCATCTTTATCTGAATATTTATTGTCTATATTTATATCTGAAATTCGGATATAATCTCCCGGATATGTATCTTTATCATCATTTGTTATATCTTCTAATTCAAAGTTTAATTCCAATTCATCATTATGCGATTCAGGTAAAACAAATAATTCTAAAGTTCCGGTAGATTTATTTATTCCATTTGCAGAATATGTTAAAATTCCATTATACTTTCCAAATTCTGTTGAAGCGTTAGTTGAATAATTAATAGATATATTATTTTCAGAACCTGCATTAATTGTAAATGTAGTCTCATTCGCCAATCCTGTTAAATTTAATTCATTATTTTTATTTAAAATTAATTCTGTATCCAATATTGTTACATTATAATTTAAATTACCAGTATTATTGAATTTTAAAATTGCATTTTCGCTTGTACTTGGTTTTTTTATTTCTAATGTATTATCAAAAAAATTAGTATTTAATGTATCATCAGTATCTACAGTGATTGATAATAAGTGAATATACTCGTCTGCACCATTAGATTGATTTTCATAAGTTAAAGTATAATTATATTCTCCTGGGGCAGTATGTTCAGAAATATTAAAAATATATGTTAAATTTTTTTCGTTATTTGTAGAATTTAATTCAAAATCATAATCGTTTAAAGTTAAAAAATTTGCATTTGTTGGATAACTAATATCAACTGGATCAAATTCTATACTACCAGAAGTAGCATTAAATGTAGCATTAAATGTAAAATTATATTCTTTTCCGTGATTTAAAATTGTGGAATTTGGATCTGTTCCTGATAAAGAAAAATTATTTTGAACGGATGCGCCCAAAACAGCAGTTATACTTAGTAATACTAAAAAGGTTAAAATTGAATTTTTTATTATTTTCATATCTAGAGTTCCTCTAATTTTTTACCTCTGTCGAGTAACACTTAAAAAGAGTTTGAAAATTCAATTCGATAATTTTATAAATAAAATCTAAATGAACTAATCATTACGGGTCCGTAGCTCAGTCTGGATAGAGCGACAGCCTTCTAAGCTGTAGGTCGCGGGTTCGAATCCTGTCGGACCCGTATTTTACTAAGAGTTAAAAACTTTAATTAATTATTTTTTTATGAATAAATTTACAAAAATAGAAAAAAAGTGGCAAAAAATTTGGTCTGATGAAAAATGTTTTGAAAGCAAAAAAAATAAAAAACCAAAATTTTACAATTTAGAAATGTTTCCTTATCCTTCGGGTACGGGATTACATACAGGTCATGCAAGAAATTTTACAATTGGAGATTCATTATCAAGATATAAAAGATTGAAGGGTTTTAATGTTCTTTATCCGATGGGTTGGGATTCTTTTGGATTGCCTTCAGAAAATGAAGCAATAAAGCGTGGTGTTCATCCAACAAAAAGTATTGCTCAAAATATTAAAACATTCAAAAAACAGATGAGTGCATTAGGTTTAAGTTATGATTGGAATAGAGAAGTTACAACACATCATCCAGATTATTATAAATGGAATCAATGGTTATTTTTACAATTATACAAAAATGGACTTGCTTATCAAAAAGAAAGTTTAGGTAATTGGTGTCCAAGTTGTAAAACAACACTGGCAAATGAAGATGTAAAAGATGGTGAATGTTGGAGATGTGATTCGGAAGTTGAGCAAAAACAAATTAAACAATGGTTTTTCAAAATAACTGAATTCTCGGAAGATCTTCTAAAGGGTTTAGATAAAATAAATTGGTCGAATCATCTTAAGACTTTACAAAAAAATTGGATTGGAAAAAGCGAAGGAGTAGAAATAAATTTTAAATTAGAAAATAATGAAAAATTAAATGTATATACTACTCGTCCAGATACCATTTATGGTGCAACATTTTTAGTTTTGGCTCCAGAACATGAATTAGTTAAAAATCTAATTAAAAAGAATAAACTTGAAGAATATAAAAAATTCAAAAATAAAGTATCTAAACAAAACGAAAGAGACAGAATATCTAAAGAAAAAATTGGAATGTTTACGGGAAGTTATGCAATTAATCCCATAACTAATGAAAAAATACCTATTTACTTAGCAAATTTTGTACTATTAGGTTATGGTACGGGTGCAATAATGTCCGTTCCAGGACATGATAAAAGAGATTTTGAATTTGCAAAAAAGTATAATTTGAAAGTAAAATATGTTATTGATGGAGAAAATAATGCCGGTGTAATTAATGGTGACGGTACAATAATTAATTCGGATAAATATAACGGATTATCATCAATTGAATTTAAAAAACAAATAACTGATTTTATTTTGAAAAATAAACTAGGAAAAATAAGAAAAAACTACCGGATTCGTGATTGGAATGTTTCTAGACAGAGGTATTGGGGTACTCCCATTCCTATAATTCATTGTGATGATTGTGGTATTGTCGAAGTTCCGGAAAAAGATTTACCTGTTGAATTACCAAAAAAAGTTGATTATAATAAACCTGCAAGATCGCCGCTAGACACTAATTTAAATTTTGTAAACGTAAAATGTCCAATTTGTAAATCTAAAGCAAAAAGAGAAACTGATACAATGACCACTTTTGTTGATTCTGCATGGTACTTCTTGAGATACACAGATCCAAAAAATAATTCTAAAATATTTGATAAAAATAAAACAAACTATTGGATGCCAGTTGATCAATATATCGGAGGAATAGAACATGCAGTCGGACATTTATTATATTCAAGGTTTATAACAAAATTTTTGAAAAAAATTGGATATCTTAATTTTGATGAGCCTTTTACTAATTTATTAAATCAGGGAATGGTTCTTAAGGACGGTTCAAAAATGTCTAAATCTAAAGGCAATGTTGTTGATCCTCTTGAAATGATTTCAAAATACGGTTCAGATTCTCTGAGAACATATTTGTTGTTTATTGCGGCACCAGAATCTCCATTTGAGTGGTCAGATAAAGATATACAAGGAGTAAATAAATTTTTATTAAAAATATTAAATATACCAAAATTAAAACTTAATAAAAACATGAATGAATTTATGAATTCTTTAACCTCAAAAAAAATAGATGAAATCGAAAAACATTATGATAATAAAGAATTTAATCGAGTAATAATATCGCTTATGGATTTTTTTAATTTTATTGAAAAATATCCTTCAAAATATTCAATCAATTCATTTTTATCGATGTTATATCCTATTGCACCGCACATTTCTGAAGAAATTAATGAAAAATTAGGAAATAAAAAAATAATTGGAAAAAGTAATTGGCCTAAAATTAAATATAAATTTAATAAATCGGATTATGAAAAAGGAATGCAAGTTGAAAAATTAGTTTCAGACATTAATAATATTGAAAAATTAGTTGATAAAAAAATAAAAAAAGTTTATCTCTACGTAATTCCGCCTGAACTTAAACAATACTCTGATTTAAAAAATATTTTAGAAAATAGGTTGAATAAAAATTTCATAATTGAGTCTATTTCTTCAAAAGATCTATATGATCCTGAGAATAAATCAAAAAGAGCTAAATTTGGAAAACCTGCAATTTATGTTGAATAACTACTTTATAATTACAACTTATGATTTTATAGTATAATTTGGAAAATATATATGATAAAATCTTACAAAATATTAAAGTCAGGTCTCAAAAGAATTGAAACTGGTTCTGCTGACTGGATTCATTTAGATAATGGTAAATTAGTAGATTTTAGTCAAATAAGTAAATACAAAATAAAAAAACCAGATTTTAAGGCAGCAATAGATAAATATGAGCGAGCAAGAATTGTTCGTAGAGAAAATTATATTATGATTGTATTAAACTTGCCTTCAGATGAAGCTAATTTGTCAATGGGAATTTATATCTTCAAAGATAAAATTATTACAATTCACGAAGAAAAATGTAAATTTTTGTCTGAAATAATAAATCATCCCGAAAATATAACTTCTCTAAACGTATTGCTCGTTAGATTAATTAAGGAAGTTTCAGACCTTTATGTTTCAAAAATAACCCAATTAGAAGATCAAATACTAACTCTTGAGGAGAAGGTTAATAGATCAACTTCTAGAAGTAATTTAAACAAAATATTCAGATTAAGAAAGGAACTTGTATTTCTGATAAAAGGAATAAGTGGTAATAGAGATGTTATATATAATCTACAAAATTCTACAAGAGAAATTGGATTAACTAAACTTCAGTCACTGGAATTATCTGAATTACATACTGAACACATGCAAATTTATGATACAATGACAATTTTTAGAGAAATACTGAGTAATAGTTTAGAAATTTATAATTCAAATCTATCTATTGAAATGAATAGAATTATACAGCGATTAACTATTGTTGGTTCATTTATATTGCTGCCAACTCTAATAGCAAGTATCTATGGTATGAACTTCAGACCAGAATCTTCAATATATAATATGCCGGAATTAACATGGAAATATGGTTATTTCTTTTCTTTGGGATTAATGTTTTTTTCAATTTTGGTAACTTATATGTACCTTAAGAAAAAGAAACTGGTATAAAATCTTCATATTTCTTTAAATGATTTTTTACTATTGACATTGATCCACCGGTATTTATACCAGTATTTACCTTATACTTATTGAACCTAGGTTCATATATAAACTCATAAATAAAGTGATGAATATAATCAACAAATTTACCTTTATTTGTAAAAGTATCATTTCTGTCTGTAAGAAGAGACGAGTCAATTGTTACAACAATATTTCCTTGATAAAGTGTTTTTAATTTACCTTCATTATTTTTTGCAGTTATTTTTTTACATCGTCTTGCTTTGATTTCAACATCAAATTTTGATTGAAAGTAATTGTCAATATTTTTCGCAAAATGAATTTTTGCATCCATTTTTATTCCCTTAGGTGTTTGAATTTCTAATAAATCTTCGTTTTTAAAAATATGATAACCTTGTTGCTTTGACCAAAATTTGAAAGATTCAATTAATTCGTTTAAATCAAATTTAGTATCTTTGAAAATAACTTTATTTCCTCTACCGATTTTATTATCTTTTCCTGGCATAATATTAGTTTATATAATTCTATTTAAATTTTGAGATTAAATCTTTTATCTTGATTTTTTCAGATTTTCCTGTTTTTATATTTTTTAAAGATAAATTATTTGATTTAATTTCTTCATCTCCAATTATTAATACATATTCAAAATTATTTTTATTAGCATAATTAATTGAAGATTTTATATTTTTTGACTTCAAATTATATGATGTTTTAATTCCGTTTCTTCTTAATTCACGTATGATAGAATTTGCTTCATTATTTAAATCGATTACAAATATTTTTTTATCAAAATCTGGATTTAGTTTTATTATTTCGGCAATTCTTGTTATTCCTACTGAAATTCCTACTCCCGTTATATCTTTATTGGAAATTCCTTTTATCAAATTGTTGTATCTTCCACCTCCTCCGATACTTAAACCTTTTCCGGAATCAATTTCCCAAACATTTCCGGTATAATAATCCAAACCTCTTGCTAAACTTAAATCAAAAACAACATTAATTTCATTAATTTTTATTTCATTTAATTTTTTAATTAATGAATCAAATTCCTCAAGATTTATACCTAAATTTAAGTTTTCTAATTTTTTATTTACTGATTTAAAATCTCCTTTTATTTTTATTATATCAAAAAGTTTTTTTTCTTTTATACCAATTTTTTTTAATTCGGAAATTACTCCGGTATATCCAATTTTATCTAATTTATCAATTGATCTAAAAATAGTAACAAATTGTGATTTTTGAATATTTAAATTTTTGAATATTTTTTCCATTATGGCTCTATTGTTTATTCTAAATGTTGGACTTAAATTCAAATTATAGAAACCATTACTCATACATGCTATAAGCTCTGCGTCGCTATTTATTGAATCGTCTCCGATTATATCAATATCTGCTTGAATAAATTCTCTTTTCCTACCTTTTTGAGGACGATCATAGCGAAAAACTGAACCAATATTGTAAAATTTTGAAGGTTGAGGAAAATTATTAGTACCAACAACTCTTGCTAAAGGAACAGTTAAATCATATCTTAGTGCTAATTTTCTCTTATTTTTATCTTCAAATTCATAAATTAATTTGGAATCTTCGCCATATTTATTTTTTAAAATTGATGCATACTCGAAAGTAGGCGTTTTGATATACTCAAAACCAAATAATCTGAAAGATCTTCTAAAAGAATGAATAATTTTGTCCAATATTGCAGCTTCTTTTCCAAAATAATCTTTAGTACCTTTAGGTATATCCAATCTCATAATATATATTAACAATATTATATTAAAAGTTAATTAAAAGGGAGACGGCCGTGATTCGAACACGGGTCCTCCGCACCACAAACAGAGAGGATAACCAAACTACCCCACCATCTCCATCTTTTAACGAATTAAATTTTATTTATAAACCTTATTACTGGTAAATATTATATTATATTATTGAAAATATTATTATGAATAATAAAAAAATTGCCGATATATTATATGATATAGCTAATTTACTGGATATAAAAGACATAAAATATGAATCAATAGCTTATCGTCGTGCAGCAAGATCAATTGAGGATGAATCGCAGAATCTAAAAGAATTATTTGATATTGGCGGAGTTGCTGCGCTAATGGATATAGATGGTGTTGGGAAAGGTATTGCTGAAAACATAGAATATATTTTAATTAATAATGGAAAATCCGATAAACTCGATTACTTGCTTAAAGATATTTCGAAAGGAGTTTTAGATATTCTTAGAATACCGGGGCTAGGTCCAAAAAAGGTAAAAATATTATATAATGAATTAAAAATAGACACAAAAACTAAATTAAAAAAGGCAGCAAAAAATGGTGAAATAAGTAAGTTATCTGGATTTGGAATTAAAACAGAAAAACTAATTTTAGAAAATATTGATAGATTAAAAAAGGACCAGAACCGAATTAGTTACAAGACTGCTTTAACTACTGCAAATAAAATTATAAATGAATTAAAAAAATTAAAAGAAGTTAATCAAATTGGATATATGGGTTCTTTAAGACGTAAAAAAGAAACAGTTGGTGATATAGATATCCTTGTATCAAGCAATAAACCCGATAAAATTATTAAAAAATTTAAAAAAATAAATGGAATAAATAGAGTTTTAGTATCTGGGAAAACTAAAACTTCAATAATTTTTGGAGATGAAATCCAAGTTGATTTAAGAATAGTTAAATCGGATGAATTTGGATCTGCAAGTCAATACTTTACCGGAAGTATGGAACATAATGTAATTTTGAGAAAAGTTGCTATTTCAAAAAAAATGAAATTATCCGAATACGGACTATTTAACGAAAAAAATGAAAAAATAGAGAGTAATAATGAAAAAGAAATTTATAGAATATTAGGATTAAAATATATTCCTCCGGAAGAAAGAGTAGGTTCAAATGAATTTATAAAATATAAATTAAAGAACAATTAATAAATTTTTATCATAAGAAATTAATGTGAAACACTCAGATATTATTCGATGGTATAGTAACATTGAAGTTCAGAAGAGTATCATAAATTTTTGTGAAAATAAAGAAGTAGCAGTTAAATTAAGAACTGGTTCTTTTGGAAAAAGGCCCAACATAATACAATATCCGAATGATATATTAACCCTTGTTAGAAATGGTGCAAGCTCATTCCATATATCTATAGAAAACTGGATGGATCCTTTGAAATTAAGTTCAGAATCGTCAAACCACTTTTTAAATGAACAAAGGATCGGTTGGGATTTAATTATAGATATAGATAGTAATAACTTTGAATATTCAAAAAAAACAGCTAGACTAATTATTGAATATTTAAAATCTCAGAATATTAAAAATTTTGGAATAAAATTTAGTGGAAATAAAGGTTGGCATATAATAGTTCCTCAAGAAAGTTTTCCAAAATATTTGAAAAATGGAGAAATATATGTAAATAAAGACTTTCCGAGAATTTTTGAAAGAGTTTTAATAAAAATAAAAAAAGAGATAAACGACTACTTGAATAATTCAAATAAAACTTATTTTGAAAAAGATGTAAAAATTATTTTAGAAAAATTGAATAAAAAAATTAATATTAATAATTCCGATTTTATAGATTATTTAAAATTGATGGATATAGATCTGGCAATGGCAAGTCCCAGACATCTTATTAGATCTCCTTATAGTATAAATGAAAAGTCGGGCTTGATATCAAAAGTTATAGAAGAGTCTGAATTAGAATCTTTCAAAAGATCTGATGCAAAAATTGATAATATATCTAAATTTGTAAATTTTATAAACAGAGATAATTCTGAAGAAAATGAAGCAAAATTGCTTTTTGATAATCTTGATTTAAATGAAGAAGAGGAAAAAAAGGAAATAAGAGTTTATGAAAAACTTGAATTAAATTCTGAACATTTTCCGCCTTGCATTAAAAAAATTTTAAATGGAGTATCGGATGGTAAAAAAAGATCATTATTTGCAATAATTAATTTTTATAAAAATTTTAACATGACTTGGAATCAAATTGAAAATGAAATAAATGAATGGAATAAAAAAAATATGGATCCCTTAAAGAAAGGTTATATCAAGGCGCAATTAGAATGGCATAAAAAACAACATAAAATAATACCTCCTCCGAATTGCAAAGAATATTATAAAGAAATTGGAGTTTGTTCACCTGATAACTTATGTAATAAAATAAAAAATCCTCTTTCTTACACTCAACGTAAATCTAAATAGTCTAAAATATGAATATTATTAAATGAAATTTAATGAATAAAATATATGGATAGTTATAACTACGAAGATTTGTATGAATTACTCAGAAATGAAAAATTTAGTACTGATCTTCAAGATATGAGCCTTGAAAATTTAAAGAAAATAAGATCTTATTTTAATGAAAGAAATAATAAATTAAACGAATCAGAATCATCAAATATGTTTAGTTCTCATAATAAATTAAAAATACAAGGTGAAATTGATAATGCTACTCGTATAGTTAATGATTTGATAAACATAAGAGAAAGAAAAATAATAAATCGGGCAATATTTACTAGTAGAAGTAATGAAAATATTGAAGATACTTCGAATATGATTGAAATTGAGAAAAAACTTTATGATTTTTTAAATGTTGAATTAAAAAAATTCAGAAAAAGTTATTTATATGAAATTGAGAATAGGAAAGTAAATGATAAAAAACACAAAAAATATGTTGTTTTAGAAGATATACCATTACTTTCTGATGGCATAAATGAATACGGTCCATATGAAAAAAATGATTTTATAGAATTACCCAATAATATAGCTAATATACTTATTAATGAATCTAAGATAAAGGAAGAATCCGAAGAATTTAAAAATAAAGTGATTACTGAAGATATAGAAGAAAATGAAATTTCCAAAACAAGCAAAAACGTATTGTCCAGCGAAGGATTGTAAAAAACATACTATTCAGAAAATTAAACAATTAAAAAATAAAGCAAGACCAAAAACAAAGAAAAATGCACTTAATAAAGGTGCAAGAAGAGTATTTAAAATAATGGCAGGCTATGGTGGAATGCCTAGAGCTAAAGCGGCTACCAAGCACAAACAAACAACAAAACCAACTTTTGTATATACTTGTTCCGAATGTAATAAATCTCATATTAAATCATTTAATAGAATAAAAAAGGTTAATTTAGTATAAAATGGAAAATAAATTTATAAAAATTGAATGTGGATCTTGCAAAAAAACTATGACTTTATTTGAAAGAGCCTCCACTAAAGAATTAAATTGTAACTCTTGTGGTGAACGTGTTGGGATTACAACAGGCGGTAAAATAAAGTTAATAAATTCTAAGATCAAATAATATTATGTATATTAGAAAAAATCTTCCAGAAGCGGGAGAACTAGTTATCGGAACTGTAAAATCTACTAAATCTCACCATGTTATTTTTGATTTAGATGAATATAATCTTAAAGCAGATCTATACACAACTGAAATAAATAGAAAAGAAGTTAGAAATTTTAAGGTAGTTTTTAAAATTAATAGAAAATTTGTTCTAAAAGTTATAAAATCTGATAAATCAGGTATTAATTTATCATTACGAAAAGTGGGTTCAGGTCAAGACAGAGCAAAACAAGAAGAATATCGTAATGAAAAAATTGCAGATGAAATAATAAATCAAACTGCAAAACAATTGAAAATAGATTATTCTAAACTATTTAAAAATACGGGGGACATAATATTAAATAAGTATAATTTAATTTATCCGCTCTTTCAAGAATCAATAGAAAATGAAAAAATATTGGATTTTTTAAAATTGAATTCAAAGGAACTGACTTGTCTATTGGATAATATTAAATCTAGAATTACAATAAAAGAAAAAATATTCAAATATAACTTTAAATTTGAATCAAATAAATCTGACGGTTTATTAAAAATAAAGGATTTATCAAAAAAGATAGAAGATGAAGTAAAAAATCAAGATTCAAAAATTGATATAAAATATATGGGTCCGGGAAAATATAGGTTTAACATAATTCCTAAAAATTCTAAGAAAATAAATAAAATTTTAGAAACTATTGAAAAACTAATAAGGAAAAATGCAGAATATGGGGGTATGAAACAAATTAAATAATGGAAAAATTTATTGTAAATAAAAAAGATTTTAGTATTAGAAATCCTGTATTAATTGAAGGACTACCGGGCATAGGTAATGTTGGAAAAATTGTTGTAGATTTTTTAATTGATCAACTTGATCACGAATTGGTGTATGAAATTTATTCAAAAAGTTTTCCTCACTCTGTTTTTGTTAATGAAGATAACATTATTGAATTGCCAAAAGTAGATATATACAAAGTATCTCTGAAAAATCAAGATTTATTATTATTATCTGGAGACATTCAGCCAGTTGACGAAGAATCGAGTTATGAATTTTCAAATTTAATTGTGGATATTGCAAAAGAAAATGGTTGCAAAGAGATTATAACTTTAGGCGGGATTGGATTAAATTCTGAACCAAGTAGTCCGAAAGTATATGGTGTTGCTACAGATAGTAAGATTAAGGAAAAATATAAAACTATTTCAAAAAATGTTAATTTTGATAAAGTAAAAGCTGAAGCGATTATAGGAGCTACGGGATTGATTCTAGGTATCGCTAATTTAAATAAAATTTCTGGAGTTGGTTTATTAGTTGAAACTTTTGCCCATCAATTTCACATAGGTTTGAAGGAATCAAAAGAATTGTTAAAATCTATAAAAAATATATTTAATCTTGAAATTGAACTATCGGATTTAGATAAAGAAATAAAGCAGGAAGAAAAAAATAAAGCAAAAGATTTACAAAAACAAAGTAAAGTTCTTTCAAAAACTGTTAAACGAATAAATTCCAAAGGTTCAGATACCAGCTATATTGGATAATTTCTTTATGTCTTCTTTGAACTTAGCTCTAAATTTTTTATTAAATATTGTTGATGCTGGATGATATGTTGGAAAAACTAATAATTTATTATTTTTAAAGATTATTTCATTAATTTTTCCACTTTCCACAGATATATTATCAAATTTTAAACCAAATAAATTATACACTGCTTCAGTTGATTTCCTTCCAAGAGTAAATAATATTTTTGGATTATGAGTTAATATTTCTGCAACCAAATAAGGTTTACAATTTGAAATTTCTTGAAAAGTTGGATCTCGATTTTTTTCCGGCCTACATTTAACAATATTGGTAATATAATAATTTAGTATATTGTTTTTTGTTAATTCATCTAAAAGTATTTTTCCGGATTTTCCAATAAAAGGAATACCTAATTTGTCTTCATTAATTCCGGGTGCCTCTCCTATTATAAATATATCATAATCATTATACTTTTTTCCAAAAACAATTTGAGATCTAGATCTTACTAATTCGGGACATTTAAAACAAGAAAAATTATCCATTTATTTAATTTGATTATAAAATTGTTAAATCTTTTGATATTATGTCTGATTTTAAATAACTCAAGGTTATGGTTATTTTTTCAGTGAAATCAAAAGAACTTCTTGTCCATACGTCATATGTTGGTAATCCTTTACATAAAATTTCAAATTCGTTGTTTTTATCTAAATATAATAAATTTGATCCGCAATATTTTCCTAAATTATCAACAATTTTTGATCCTATCTGTATTTTATCAATCAATATTATATTATTATCTTTTTGAGTTAAACAACTTAGATCTTTATTATAACTTACTTGACTCAATCCGTTATATTTTCCTTTTATTTTAAAAGTTGAATAAACATTTGGTCCTGATGCAACAGAATTAATTTGTTCATAAGACTTAATTTGAATATCATTTGATCCTGTTTCTGTTACTTTTTTCTCATTAGAATTACAATTTTGACCATATGAATCTTTCGAAATACATATATCTGAAAAAATTTGAGTGTTATATTTATGACATTGTTCTAAATTAAATACTGTTTTTTCATTTGAATTTAGGAAGGTATTGAATTTAATTGAATTAATTTCAAATGTAAAGATATCTCCATTTTCTTGTCCTAAAAACTTTCCTTTAATTGGAATCGAATTTGTAATATATTTATTATCAACAATATTTTGATAATCATTATTTTGATTATTAATATCTAGACTAAATTGAGCTGTGTCCAATAATCTTATGAATAATTCTTCAGAATTTATTGTATATTTTCCGTTATTAGTTATAATAACTAATGCATCAAAATTTTGCCCATTTTCAATTTTTTCAGGTATATTTTGTAAATCAAAATTTAAATTAGAATAATCTATAATATTGCTTGATGAATTTGATATATTTATACATCCGCTTAATAATATAATTGTTATGAATGAAATAACTATATTTAAGCTTCGCATCCTGAAACACCTTCGCTATCGTATATTACTGTGCTTTTATCAAATGAACTCTTATATCCGTAAGACAGGGTGACTTGAAGATCTCCTATATAATCAATATCTTGATTTTGATTTATTTTGAATGAAATGGATCCGGCATCATTTATAATTCTAACATTATCTTTATTTTGAGGTAATTCTAAATTTAGTATATTTGAATCTATTAATTCTTCTCCATCTAATTTAATACTATTAATTGATAATAGTGATGTTGATCTTGAATCAATGTTTGAACAATCTGATGTTTTATCTAGTCCGATTATCTCTCCAGATCCTGAATTTAAAAAATTAATAACAAATCTATAATCTCCGTTTCCAATATAATTTTCAACTAAAGAAGTAGCTTGTATTGGTGCCAAAGTATTTGTAAAATCTTTTTGTTCATTAACCATACATAATTCATTATTATTTGCTTTAGGGTCACCAAAACAAACTTTACTTGAGATAATTGTTTGATAAGGATAACATGAAGTAAATTTCATATTCAAATCATATGGGCTATCTAAGTTATTTTTATAGCACAAGTTATCAAAAGTAAAATATTCTATACCAGTAACTAAAGTTTCGTTATCTGAATTAAATAATTCAGTCAAATCATTATTATTTGATAATTTTAAACTTTCTAAATTTTTGCCAAATGCAGTAGGATTAAAACCGGATAAATATAAGAAAAATTTATTTTTTTCAACAGTATAATCTCCTAAATTCTCTACTTGTAATTCGATATTAATATTTTCTCCTTCATAATATACATCAGATAATGAATTTTCAAGAATTTCTATGTCTAGACCATTATTAGATGAAATTGTTTCTTCGTTTGTTGCAACGTGAGAACAACCTGAAATGAATATTATTGTTATAAATATAATTGCTGATCTTAATTTCATATTAATTATTCTTCTAATACTTTATATAAATTACTGAGATTCTCTAATTGATCCTCTTATTTGTTCATTTAATTCGTACTTGTATTCCAATAATCCTTCAATAAATATACCTTGATAATCCGAGTTTTCTAGTATATCTGAGCTTATTATTGAATTTATATCTGCGGTATAAGTTTCACCAGAATTTATATCGACTTCATTAATTATTTCAAAAAGATGATACAAAGAATTATCTCTTTCTTCGGAGGATTTTTTTCCCTTGTACTCAAAATTACTACTAATTTGTCCAATTGTACATGGATTATTAAATGAAAATTCATTATTTGAATTTTCTAAATAATTAATTGGGTCACATATAAATTCAATATTATCAGATCCTGGGTATACTCTTAACTCTACATTCATATTTCTTATAGTTCCTCCTGAGCTTGCAGGATTCTTTATACTAATTGCAATTGAATTTCTCGAAGGAAATGAATTATCTTTATAATTTGGTTGTATATAATCTTCCTCATCTAACGTTCCAATTCCTATATCTATTTTTTTATCAGTTATTGATTTTGAATTTGTAAGTGCTTTTTCTATATTAAAATAAGCTAAAGGATCATTTTGATTAATAATTACTTCTCTATCCATTACAAATATTTGTTTAGTTGCTATTGCTTCTGTATTATATAAAAAATTCAAATTTGTTATAATTGGTAATCCTGAAGGATATTTCAATTTTCCATTTGCCAAGGTTATTTTCTCTCTATCAATTGACAAACCATCTCTTCTACATTCAAATTTTGTGTTTTGATTATTCTTTAGTATAAATTTATTCTTTTCTGAATCGGATTTTATTGCATTATTTATGTTACAAGACCAATCTTGATTACACCAATTACTAATACTTAAAGAATCTGAATCTGAATTTGAGGTATATCTATTACCCGTCAGTTGCCCTAAAAATTCATCATGAACGATTTCTTCAATTCCGATACAACTTCTTGGATCTAATTCAGGTAATAATTCTACTTCAATCTCTTCCGTTGAATCTAAAATCAATTTATCTGCAGATATTTGTCCAATTATAACTAAATCTTCCGCAATGAAATCATTTTCGTTTGTATTATATGAAGTAAAATACGTTTTTGAATATTCTATATTTGATATCGATGCACCTGCATTTTCATTTATGTTATAATTCTCAACATTTTCTGAACGAAAATATACTCCTCCATCTTCTCTTGTTTCGAAACTTGAAAATACTCCAGATAATAATGCATTATTATTTGCTCTATCTACCGATTCGGTCAAAAATGCCTCCAACTCTATTGGATCACATGCTACCGGATCTCCGAATCCAGTATTTATATTTATATTTTGATGTAGTCCGCAAAGCGATATTGGTGATTGTGCGACACCAAATAGATTACCTGTATATATTATATTTAATGCCATTAAAATCCAAATCCAATAAAATGACCATTTTAACATATTGGTAAAAATGGATAATATTCCTGTTGTTTTTCGTAAAATTGAAATTATCCAGAGTACATTTAAAATTATTCCAAAATATCCTGTTAGGAAAATTTGATAAGAATAAATTATAAAGTCATCTAACAAATCTCCTCCGGACATTGCAAAAAAGAAATTTAATCCTCCTATTACAAAGGACATTATAATTGCAGAAATATTTGCAAAAAATCTTAAAGGATATCCGTTAGTTGCAGCACTTATTGTTATTACTACCATTATGGTTAGTGTCCAGAAAAAAAACTTTGCAGGATTATCTTTATGTCCAGTTATTTTATTTATACCATCTGATGTTAACAATTTTGAAGGACTTTTTATCAAATTTAAAAATGATTTTTTTATATTATCTTTTCTGTATACACTTTGTTTTGCTTTTTCTCTAATTTTATTAATTTTTTCTTCTGCTTTTGCTTGGTCACTTATTCTTTCCAAATATACTTTCTCTTGTATCGCATCTTCTCTTGCTTGTTGTCTTATTAATCTTTTTTTTCCACGATATTCTTTAAAATCATTTAATTTATCTTGTATAAAACCCATTATACCAATACAATATCCAAATAATCTATGTCTAAATCTTTATCACTAACTATTTGCATTTTATTTTCTCCGTAAACTAAATTATTACAAATATCTTTATTAAAAGAAATATAATCTTTTATTTCTAAATTAAAATTGTTTAAGTTAATTAAATAGTCTAAATTACTTGAAGAATATAATTTACAATCAACACGATCGTTTATTATAAGTCTTGCAAGACGATCGTCTATTTGAAAAGTGTAAATATCTGACTTGAATTGCCTTTCTGATAGAAGTTGTAATTTGGGTAAAATAAAGTCTATATCAGAATTAGAAATTAATCTGTATTCAATTATATTAATCCCTTCTTTGATATATTCTGCCGGTATTTTGAGTTTAACTTCATTACCCAAGTTATCATTAATTACTATTTTATCATTTATATATACTGAATATTTTGGGTCATAAGTATTGCTTCGAATTAAATAATTTAATGATGCTTCAGAAATTATTAAATTTTCATCTATGTAAAAAGAAGATTTATAATTATTAGAATTACCTTGATAATTTTCTATATAATTCAAATCGCTTATTTCGATATCAAATTTATTAAAAGGATTAAGTCCGGTATAAGAAGGAATTATTTTTACTAAATTATTTCCTTTAATTTGTATTTGATTATCTAAATTTACTATTATTTTTTGATTTTCAATTGGAGAAATTTCTGAAATTAAATTATCATTTAAATATACTTTTAACTTTCCGTAAGAAGATATTTCTTCAATTACAAATTCTAATGAAGAGAATACATAATTGGAATTAATTATAGGATTATAACTAAATTCAAATGACTTCGAATTAAATAAATTAGAATTTAAATTTAAAGATTTAGCTTGATTATAAATTATTTTTTCATAATCCGTATTTAAATTAAATGTGTTATAGTCTATATTTGTTCTTTTATATCCGTCATAACCATTTATTTCTAAATTTTCTAAAGACAATAATTGAATCTCTTCGGATATAGAGTTTCTATCATCTAAAAGCTCTCTTCTGTCTACTTCTGGAATTGATAAAACAAATAAAAGAAATCCTGATAATACCACTAGTAAAAAAACTGCTGCAGTTGGGCTAGGTAAACTATTTTCAGACATACAAAATCTAACAATCTTTTAATATATACTTTTTGATAAATTATATGAAAATCATGGCCAAAGACGATTCAAGTTATACTCTTAAAATAAACTCTAAAGATGATTTTAATTTTTTAAAAAAAGTAGTAGAAATTGGAGATACAGTTAAAGGTAGGACTTATCGAAAAATAAAGTTAAATGATAGCGATATGAAGTCACGATCTGTAAAAAAAAGTTATTGGTTAAAAATTAAAGTAAATAAATTAGAATCGGGAGATAATTTTAAAATTTTAGGTAAAACTATTGAAGAATTTGAAGATATACCCAAAAATTCTTCTCAATCAATTGATTTTGAATTAAATGATGAAATAACCATATACAAAATAAATTGGCGATCTTATCAAAAAGATTTAATAAATGAGGCAGTTGAATTGGCCAATAAACCGAGAGCTCTGGTTTGTACTATAGATGACGAATCGTCGACTTTTGCAAATATTACTTATTCAGGATATACTATTTTATCAAAAAATGTTTTAAGATTATCAAAAAAAAGATACATAGAACAAAATGAAAGCAATGATATTAAAAAAATATCAAATAAATTGTTAGAATTTTCAAAATATTACAATTCAGAATTTATAATTATCGGCAGTCCTCTTTTTTGGAAAGAAATTATTAAAGAAAAAGTCGTTGAATTAGATAAAGAGTTATCTAGAAAAATACATTTGGAAGATACAACTTCTGGAAAGGAAGAAAGTATTCGTGAGATATATAGGGGAAAAGTTCTTGATTCTATAATTCAAAATAACAAACTAAAACGTGACGAAGATTTAATTGATAGTTATTTTGAAGAAATTTCAAAAAATAACCCTCTTTTTATATATTCTAAAAAAGAAATTAAATCCTCTGCAAACGAAGGTAAAATTGAAGAAATTATAATATCTGAAGATATAATTAATGAAAATAAAGATATTTTAAATGAAATTGAGCAATTCGGAGGACATATTGAAATAATAAACTCAAAAAATAATTCTGGTTTAAAATTGAAAGGTCTTTCTGGTATGATCGCAAAAAAAAGATTTAATTAATATTATAAAGTTTAAAATTATAATATTTTATGAAATTAAATAACAATTATCAAGTATTTATTCTAACTTTTATGGCATTGCTTGCAAGTTTAGTCATATGGCCTTTTGTCACTCCTCTTTTTTTTGCAGCAATTATTGCATATTTTTCATTTCCAGTTTACAAAAAATTGAATAAAAAATTTTCAAAAAGTGTAGCTTCAATATTAATTTGTTCTTTCTTTTTGGTTTTAGTTGCTTATTTCTTTAATTACGGAATAAATATAGGAATAAATGAGATATGGAATATATATTTGAATTCATCAAAACAAACCATAGCTTTATCAGATACGACTCAAGAAATAATTAGATTTATAGCTACAAATTCAATTAATTATTTATCAAATCTTGCTGGAAAGATTCCAGTATTTCTATTATCTAGCTTCATTTTCTTTATATCACTATTCTACTTATTAAGAGATGGAGAACAATTTTACTCTTGGATAAAAGATAAATTACCTCTGCCTGCAAGAAATAAAATGCAAATTTTGAATAGCATCAAACAAAACGTAGATGCTTTTGTTTATGTAACATTATTTATTGGATTAATCCAAGCATTAGTCGCAAGCCTAGGTTTTTACTTATTTAAAATTCCATATCCTCTTTTGGGAGGTATATTGGCCGGAACATTATCGCTACTACCAATAGTAGGCCCATATTTTCTTTACGTAGTAGTTTCATTATTGCTTCTTTCATCGGGCGAAGTAAATATGGCAATTGGTATAATCATTTATGGTTTATTGATAGGTAGTTTACTTGATTATTCATTAAGACCTGTAATGATGTCAAAGAGAGCCAAACTTCATCCAATGATTATTTTTATAGGTGTTTTTGGAGGAATGTCAATTATGGGATTAATTGGAATTGTTATTGGACCAATCATTTTATCAATTTCTTATGCATTTTTCAAAGATTTGGAGATTAATTCAAAATGAGAAAAGAAATATTTCTAAAAAATAAAAATAATTTTTTTAATATGCTAATCTTATTTAATTCATTTATTTTAGTTTTATTTTCATATATGACTTACATATTTCATAATTCAACAAAAAATACAAGTTATGAATTACTAACTTTTTTAATTGCATCTCCAGTTTTATTATCTTTTATTTTATTTATTGCAATTTTTGTATTTGGTAAAAAACAAGTTATAAGTGAGCTGGAAGAACTTCTTACGGGCTCAAGAAGTTAATTCATCAAAAGATATTCCAATAGTTTGTGCATCTGATTTTTTAATTGAAAAATCTCCTCCGGGCGTAAACTTTAATGCGTTTAATTTAAAGAAATACCAATTAGATGAAAATTTAACTGCTAGTACCGGTTCTGCTAAGAAAATTCTTGAAAACTCAATTAAATCCGTAATCTGCTCTTTTCTGAAATATTGATAATCCTTTTTAGTTGCTTTAGCCTCAACTGCAAATATTTTTTTTCCATTTGATGCCAATACATCTGGACAAGGAAATCTTGAAGATCCAGAACCTGCAACACGAATTGAAGCATAACCTTTTGACCAAAATTTAGCAACTAATTGTCGTTCAGCATTTGAACCTTTTGCTTTCATAAAAAAATATAATTTAGTATATTAAAACTATTTAGTAAAAATTTCAATAATATCTTTATCTTTAAGAACGTGTTCTAATCCGACTTGTTGCCCTTTGAATTTAGCAGAAGGTCCCCATATTTTTGCAAATCTAAAATTTTTCAGAAAATCTTGATGTATTGTTCTTGCAACATCTTCAACACGAGAATTAAATTCAAGCACGATTGGTTTTTCTGCAATTTTACCCGATGTTTTTGTTTGTATTCTAATTTTCTTTAGATACTTCCATATTTTAGAAACTATTTTTGTATCAAAGTCTGATTTTCCAAGTCTCAAATAAGGTAAATCTAATTCAAATAAATTGTTATTCTTAGGTCTCATTGTTAAATTTATATTTGCTTTTTTTAGCTCGGTTTTTATCATATCAAAATCTTCTTTAGAATTAGCTAAAACAATAACTAAATCTGATAACCGGATATTGCTTAATATTTGTCGACCGTTTTTAGATTCATAAAAATTTTCATATAAAGGAGGAATTTCAATACCTTGGATCATAACATTTTCGTAGGGAATCATTCTAACTTCTGGTTTCATTGTAGTAAATTCATATTCAGAAATCTTTACTTCTTTTCCAGATAACTTAGATAACAAAAAGGATTTTCCAGTATTTGTTCTTCCAACTATGGTTACTGTTGCAGCTCCTTCTTTTTTAATGGAAGAACTGTAAGAAGATTTTCCTTTGGATTTTTCAATTGTAATTTGATTTTGTAATTTTGCAATTTGTTTTTTTATTTGTGCTTGCATTTTTTCCGTTCCTTTATGTTTTGGTATTGCTGTCAACATACCTCTTAATGCTTTAATTTTTTCATTATTTGTACTAGCCTCATGATATTCTTTCTCTGCATTTACATATTCATAACCAACATTCGTTGCCATAGTAAAATGGAAACATTTATAATAAAAAAATTTTGATTCGACAATGATGGAAATAAGCATTTATGATGCATTAAAATATCTAAGTGTATCCTTTGGATTAGCATTTTTAATATTTCTAATGGGATTAATTTTATCTAATTTTCTTAGTACATTAGCATATAAATTTGTTAAAAAAATAAAAATTCCGATCAAAAAATTAATTAAATTAAAGAAAGAACCTGAAATTTATGCCAAAAATATTGTAAAATATATTATCATCTCTATATTTACAATTATGTCTTTATTGCAAATTGGTATAGCAGTAAGTCTTATGAATTTTTTACTATATATCTTTGCAGGAATTTTAATTATCTCTTTTGGATTGTCTCTTAGAGATTTCTTTCCAAACGCAATTGCAGGTATTTATGTAATTTATAAAAAATTATTAAAAACCGGCGATAAAATTGAAATTGATAATATATCTGGAAAAATTTTTGAAATAAACTTGATCAATACTCATCTTATAATGAGCACAGGTAATGTATTAATTATTCCAAATTCATATCTTATCAAAAATATAATTATAAAAGGCGAATAGGCCCAAGCGGATAAGGTCCAAAGCTAAAAAGTTGCTCCATGTGTGCATAATGCCACTTACTCAAACATTTTTAGTCGTCAGCCCCATCTGAACTAAAGAGATGTAAACTGGAGTCAAACGGGTCAACTAAATTTCACAGAACGTGGCCTAAATGATTTAATTGCCGTCTTAAGTTGCTTACAGTTGCTCTTTATTCCCATGTCATTTTTTATTAATCAATCGCGATAATTGACTCTTATTTCAAATGACTCGCGAGGTTAACCCCGCCTTTTATATTATAAGAATTATTAATTTAATATAAATTTACCTACATAAACGATTTCGCCATCTTCAAATTTAATCTTGTCAATAATTTCATGCTTTAAATTTATGGGACTTTTTGAAGAATAAGTAAATAATACACATCCGCTTTTTGTTAAATAATCTCTTGAAAGTTGTAAAAATTTTTCAATAAATTCTTTTCCGCCTGACCAAATCGGGTCATTATTCTCTTCAATGTTGTCTACTGGAAGATAAGGTGTATTAAAAATAATGAGGTCAAATTTTTCATCAATATTATCAAATAAATTTGAATAAATTGTATTGATTCTTTTTTCTATTTTTTTAAGTTTGTCTAATGCTTTTTTATTTATATCCGATGCAAAAACTTTTGGAACTCCTAAATCTAACAGTGTTAAAGCAATAATACCTGAACCTGTTCCCATATCTAAAACTTTTTTTGGGTGCTTAGAAAGAACGTAATTTATAATATTTTTTTTTAATAAATATGAATCTTCAGCTGGTTTATATATATCCATCTTAATTTTTTAGTATAATTCGGAATCTTTTTAAAACTAAACAAATCTCAATTAAAAATGGCATCAATAAAAAAAATAAGTCCGAAAGAAGCAAATGATATCTTAGCACAAGAACTAAAAAAAATGGATGGCATTGAAGCTCCTGAATGGTCTAATTTTGTTAAAACAGGTAATCATAAACAAAGACCTCCTGAAAATCCAGACTGGTGGTATGTTAGAGCTGCATCAATATTAAGAAATATTTATACTCATGGTCCAGTTGGAGTATCTAGAATGAGAATGAGATACGGCGGTAGAAAAAATAGAGGTAGAAAACCTGAAAAATTTGTAAGAGCTTCAGGGAATATTATAAGAAAAATAACACAACAATTAAGAAATTCAGATTTAATCAAATTATCTAACGGAGACAAAAAAGGAAATATAATTACTTCAAAAGGTCAATCCATTTTAGATAAGGTAGGTAAGAAAAAATGAGTTCAAGAAAACCTTCTGGAAGAAAAAATAGACTAACAGTAGAAGCAAGAAGAACTAGATGGGCACCATTTTGGTTGATACCTAAAGTATTTGGAACAGGGAGAAGAGTTCACCCGTCTTCATTAACCGTTAAAAAAAGAAGATGGAGAAGAGGCTCAATTAAAAGAGGATGAAATCAGGTGAATCAAGAACTTATACAGTTCCATTAAGAAAAGAATATTTAAAAACTCCAAAATGGAGAAGATCTGAAAAAGCAATATCCGTTTTAAGATCTTTTTTAATTAGACATACAAAAACTAATGAAATAAAAATCGGTAATTATCTAAATGAAGCAATTTGGAAAAGAGGTTCAAAAAATCCTCCTTCCAGAATTAGAGTAGATGTAAAAAAAGAAAATGAACAAGTTTTTGTTGAATTAGCTGACTTATCTAAAGTAAAAAAATCTGAAGATAAAAAAGTTGAAAAGAAAGAATCAAAACCAAAATCTGAAGAT